>DATAJN010000025.1:0-5726 GCA_036262105.1 Ilumatobacteraceae bacterium | reverse complement strand
CCTCGCTCTCCGCCTCGCCCGACAACTGCCGTACAACTTCCGCGGTGAGCAGGTTGACAGTGCGCTCGCGCTCGGCTCGCACCATCGAGAGCGCATCGCCGATCGACGAGATGATCTCGGCTCCCGCGGGCACCGTGCACTGCATGTTCATGCGCAGTGCGACGTAACGGCCGAGACCGCCCGCCGCCCCGCCAACCGCAACGATCGACGGAGCGCGCAGCTTCTGCGTCGAGACGAGCGTGTGCACGAGCTCGCACACCGCATCACTCGCTGCCATCATCATCCGGCGTGCCACCTCGTCGCCCTCGAGCCGGCACCACGCGCCAGCGGCGGCAAGCGCCACCGTTGCAGCCTCCGCTGCGGTGGGAGTCCAGGCATGGTCGCCTTCAACGGGAACCCTCAGGGCGTTTGCGGCGCACGTCACGGTCACGGCCGCGAGGCTGCCATCGGTGAGGCGGAGCACAAGATGGTCGTCTTCGTCACCTGGCCGTGGGGCGATCACCTCGGCCTTCGCACCGACGAGCATCCGGGGCTCCAGGAAGCAGGCGTACGGCAGACCGGCGATATGCGCGCTGCGGGGGCCGACCGCATGCACTCGACGGCCGCGTACCCGCAACATCGACCCGCCGGCGACCCCCACAACCCGCACGTCGACTGCTCTGAGCGCCGTTGCATGTGAGGCGACCGTGACGTACGACATCAACGGCCGCCCGTCGCGCACGGCCGCAACGTTGGTGGAGGTCCCGCCGACCTCGACGATGACTCCGTCGGTGATGGCCCCCGACCGCAACGCGCCGGCGACGGATGCAGCCGGACCGGAGTAGAGCGTTCGCACCGGAGCCTCGCGGAAACCGGCGAGATCGGTGGCGCCGCCGTCACCGCGCATCACCATCACCATGGCGTCGATGTTCGCCTCTCGCACGCCTTCGGCCACATAGCCGGCGGTCCTGACCGCGATGGGGAGGATCGACGCGTTGACCGCGGCCGTGACGGCACGAAGTTCGAGGCCGTAGAGCCCCGACAGTTCAGTGCTCGCGCACGCGGGCAACCCTGCGTCGCGGGCCATCTGCACCACCGCCTGCTCGTTTCGATCGTCGTCGGGCGAGAACGCCTCGGCGACCGAGATCGCACCGACGCCCTGGGTCAGTTGTCGAGCGATGGCATCCTTCACCGCTTGGTGATCGAGGCCATCGGTGACGTCGAAGAACACAGGCACCGCGGGCAGCCGCTTGCCGGCCGAAAGCTCGACGCCCGCGAGCGCGGTGCGACGCTTGACCTTGGCAAGGTCGGGACGGCGACCGAGGCCGAACACCCCCACAGTCGCCACGTCACCCTCCAACAAGGCGTTCACCGCTTGAGTCGTCGAGTGGGTGACCAGTTCGACCGTGCCGGCACCCACGGCGGAGGCGACGTCGGCGACGCACGTGACAATGCCGGCGGCGACGCCCTGATCCGCGGCGTGAGTTGTCGGAACCACCGACCGGGCGACCACCGTGCCGGTAGCACTATCGACGGCCACGGCCTTGGTGAACGTCCCGCCCACGTCGACACCGATCCTCACGCCCACGAACGTGTGCCCAGCGTCAACTCAAGCTCCGACCATGGCATGAGCCGCGGTGCTCGTGCGCCGGCCACGTCGGACTTTGATCACCAGCACGTAGAGCGCACCCGAGATGTAGATCAGCGACAAGGCGATCTGCGCGACCACGCTCTGCAAAGTCGGCCAGTAGCCGGTGACTTGCGACAGGAAGATCGGCAGGTGCGGCCAGTTGTCGAGGCGATGGTACGCAATGAGGTCGCCGGCCTGCAATGCGTTGACTGCGTTACCGAGGAACGTGACCGAGGTGACCATCACGCAGGCCACGGCGATGTTCATGAACTGCTTCACGGGCACACGCCGCCCGAGTCGGAACATCGCGAACGCCACCGCGGCCAGCGCGACGAGGCCGGCAGCGAGGCCGGCGAGCACCCACGTGCCGAGCCCACTACCGAACGACCACAGCGCTTGGTAGAAGAGCGCCGTTTCAAATCCCTCGCGATACACGGCGGTGAAGCCCACGAGCATCAGTGACGCCGTCGACCCGAGAGACACGGCGCTCCAGAGCCGGGCCCGTACGAACTCCATCCATCGCTTCTGCTCCATCCGGGCGACGAGCCAGAACGACACGTAGAACAACATCACCGTGGCGACCAGGGCTGTGACCCCCTCGAGCACCTCGACCGAGAATGGCAACGATTCGAAGACCACGCGCAAGATCACGACGGTCAGCACGGTGGCCACCATTGCCAGGCCGATGCCGACGAGGATGGGCTTGATGAACGCCGTAGACCTGGCTGCCTCGAGGTAGCCGAGAAGGATGCTGACGAGCAGCACGACCTCGAACCCCTCGCGGAAGATGATGAGGAAGCTCTGGCCGAAGATCAGCGCCGGCGCCGCCGCGCCCGTCGCGGTGAGCTTGCGTTCGATCGTGTCGAGCGAGGCACGCAGTTGGATCAGTTCGTCACGAATGCGATCGACGGGCGCGTGGTCACGGATCAACTGCCGGATGTCGGCGAAGCGTCCCTCTGTCTCGATCGTGAGGTCGTTGTCGATGATGCGCAGCGGTACTTCGACCAGTTCGAAGTGCTTCAAGTACCCGTTCGCTGCAGCCTCGAAGGCCTGATCGCTCTTGCCCTGCTTGATCAGTGAAAGCGTGAGGTCGATGCTGACGCGTACGTTGCGGATCTCCTCGATCGCGTCGCTGCGGCTCGATTGCGCAGCCACGGGCGATGCCGGCACGGTTGCCAGCAGCGCTACGGCGGCAACGAGCCCCGCGGCAATCGCGATCAGACGACGCATCAACCGGGATGCTTCTCGAGATATTCGGTGAAGAGGCCCGACATCGTCGTGGCGGTGGCTGTCGCTGCGGCGGCGTCGCCATCGCCGATCTGGCGCTGCAGCGGAGTGAGTTGATCCTCGATCGCCAGGTAGAGCGTGGCATCCTTGTCGCGCACGGTGCCTTCGAAGCTGGCCCACAACTCCTCGATCGCATCGAGCTTCGCCTTGGCATCGGAGGCGCCGATCGAGGCGATCGCCGCCGCAATCGTGGCCGGCATCTGCTGGAGTCCAGCCGTCACCGTGGCGTCATCGACCTTGACATCTTCGGGAGCCAGTGACGAGTCGCTGGCCGTCGAGTTGGAGGACTTGCTGTCGGACCCGCATGCCGTCACGGCAAGTAGGCCGACGATGATCGAGGCGGCAAGCGATCGGCCGGTGTTTCGCATCGTGTTGGAATCCTTTGGTTGCCCGACTCGGTGACACGGTCGAGAAGGGAGTGTTGTTAGGTAGGGTTAACATAGTCGCACGCAGCTGGAACTCCAACTCTGAGCGGCCCGGCGGCTACTGGTCGAAGCTCAAGATCGGGTCGCGCCAACCGCAGACGCGCTGATGTCGTCGCCCGCGGGCGTAGCACCGCATCCGCGCTGACTTCGCAGCGCAACAACACTGCTGGCCTACGTGGTCGGGTTCAGGGCTCGTTCACCAATTTCTTGGCGGGCCTGGCTCAGAGTTCGAGGTCGCCGACAGAGATCAATGACCAGCCACCACTCGTGATCGGCGAACCTACGTCGGAGGAACGATCCGCTATGGCTCCACTGTCCATCAGTTGCAAGATGTACGACTGATGCAAGGCGCAGAGCCGCACGGTGCCGATCGTCAGGGAGGCGTTTTCGTCGCACCCGATGAAGCGACAGATTGCTGAGCTCACAAAGCCTTCCTTTCCGTGCGTCGTCATCACCTGGGACCTGGGTTGTCGATCAACGACGATGTCTCATGGAGATACGTTCTGTGGTCTACGGTGGGTACCCAATTCTCGGATTCGCAACCGAGACTGTGACGGGTTTCACACACCTGGTAAAGACTACACACAGTGAGCGAGTGTACATCCGCATCGCGACTGTGACGGAACGAGGTCGCCACAGCAGCGACTGCTACTGTCCGCCCGAGGCGGCGACGGTGTTCGCCGGGTCCGGGACGAGGCTGATGTCGGCCACGCCGATCGCCTGGGTGTCGTTGGAGTGCCGAGTGTGCAGGCTCTTCAGCATGCGTACCAGCACTTGCTCGATGGTGCCGATGAGGATCATCAGATCCAAGGTGATCGACCAGTTCTCCACGTAGAACAGGTCGAGTCGGCGATAAGCCTCGAACGAAGGGTTGTCGCGAGCCTCTACTTGCCAGAGCCCTGTGATTCCTGGCATCACCTGCTCGCGCATTCGCAACTCGGTGGAGAAGTTGACGACCTCGGCAGGCAGCGCCGGCCGCGGGCCGACAAGGCTCATCTGACCGCGCAACACGTTCCACAGCTGTGGCAACTCATCGAGGCTCGAATCGCGAAGGAAGCGACCGACCCGCGTCACTCGCGGATCGTTCTCCATCTTGAACAGTGGGCCCTGACGCTCGTTGCCGGCTTCGAGCGCGGCGAGCTTGCTCTCGGCGTCGACCATCATGCTGCGGAACTTCAACACACCGAAGATGCGCCCGCCTCTGCCGACTCGCGACTGGCTGAACAGGATCGGGGCGCCGTCGTCGAGCTTGATCGCGATGGCCACCGCGAGGAACAGCGGACTCAACACGATGAGGATGAGTGAAGAAACGACGATGTCGAAGCCACGCTTGACGACGAGTTGGCCCTTGGCAAGAGATGGCGCCTCGACGTAGAGCAGCGGCTCATGAGCCAACGGCACCGAACGGAGACGGCGAACGGCGATGCCCGAAATCCCGGTCGCGAGGTGGATGTGCAATCCACTGTGATGCAGGTCGCGAATCAAGCCGTTGAGCCGAGTGGATGACATCCCACTGGTCGACGTGACGACTCCGGACAGGCCAGGGATGTCGAGGAGCGCCTCTGCATGGTCCACGTCGCCGACCCAGAGATCTGCGAGCCCGCGCTGGATCGCCTCATTCTTGTCACCGATGACTCCGACCACCCTCAAACCGAGATCGAGATGGGTCTGGAACAACTTGATGAGACGCAGTGCCTCTTCATCGGTTCCGATGATCACGATCCGCCGGCAGTGCAAACCGCGTTGGCGGGCGTTGGCCAGCCACGCTCGATAGACGGATCTGACAATGCACAGCAACACGAAGCACAGGACCGAAGCGACGATCGTTTGACGCACGTGCCAGTAGTAGTGGCTCACTCGATCGCCGAGCAGCACGATGCCGGCGAGCAGGGCGACCGCACGCGCGGTCCTGGTGATCTCGACAACTCTCACAGCGCTCACGCGCGACAGGTAGAGGCCTTGAGAGCGCAACGCCCACAGCGCAGCGACCACGCAGAAGGCCGCGACGACCAACATCCGAGAAAGTCCCTGTTGAGCTATGTAGCCGGTCGCCCACCCACTGAGCCAGGAGCCGAGGGCGACCGCGGCGGCGTCGCCGACCACCAGCAACGCTTTCAGCTTGTGCCGGGCCGCGAACGAGCGCCGGTTGGGGTCGTCCCTCTTAGTGCCCACTGATTTGTCATCCCAGTCACTCATTGCATCGCCCGTCCCTGGCGCGAAGCGAGCCCGTCCCGTAGTGCTCGGTCCATCACAGTACTAGCTGATCGCGTCGCACCGAAATAGGCTCATTGGACTATTGCCCGTCGTTCACCATGATTTCATCGACCGTTTGCCACTCATGTCGGTTGGCCGACCGCTGGCCGTATGACAGGGATGAATCTGGTGGCGTTCAGCAATCCCAGTGG
>DATAJN010000024.1:0-19443 GCA_036262105.1 Ilumatobacteraceae bacterium | reverse complement strand
ACCGCGGGACGTACCGCGGGGTGTACCGCAGAGTCAGGCGGGGGTGCCTACGGCGTTGCGTTGGGCGGTCATGCGGCGCGCCGCCGGCACGGCGGCCAGCAGGGCTGCGGCCTTGTTGCGGCACTCCAGGTCCTCGTCGTCTGGGACCGAGTCGGCGACGATGCCCGCGCCGGCCTGGAAAGAAGCGCCGTGTGCACCCACGAACATCGTGCGGATCGCGATCGCGGTGTCGAGGTTTCCGCTGAAGTCGACATAGCCGACAACGCCTGCGTACGGGCCTCGCTTCACCGGCTCGAGAGCATCGATGATCTCCATCGCCCGCACCTTGGGCGCACCGCTCACCGTTCCGGCAGGCAGCGTGGCGCGGAGAACGTCGATCGGCGTCTTGCCGTCGACCAGCTCACCGCTGACCTGTGAGGTGAGGTGCATCACGTGGCTGTATCGCTCGAGCGTCATGAGCTCGTCGACATGAACCGTTCCGAACTTGGCGATGCGGCCGACGTCGTTGCGGGCGAGGTCGACGAGCATGATGTGCTCGGCGACCTCTTTCGGGTTCTCCTTGAGCTCGCCGGCCATTCGCCGGTCGTCGTCGTCATCGCGTCCGCGCCGCCGCGTACCAGCGATCGGCCGGCTGATCACCTTGCGGCCGAGCACCTGCACCATCGGCTCGGGCGAACTTCCGACGATGGTGATGTCGGGATGCTTGAGGAAGTACATGTACGGACTCGGATTGACCTGCCGCAGAACGCGGTAGAAGTCGAACGGGTCGGCATCGAGATCGATGTCGTAGCGCTGCGAGAGCACGACCTGAAAGATGTCGCCGGCCACGATCAGCTCCTTGGCGACCTCGACAGCCCGCTGGAACATCCCGTTGGGCATCGAGCTGCGCACGTCGGGCAATTGATCGCCGGCTTCCGGCGGCGCGACCGGCACGTAGGCCAGCGGCCGGGCGAGATCGGCAATGGCACGCTCGACACGGCAGATGGCGGCGTCGTAGGCCCGATCGAGATCGTCACCATCCATGCCGAGCACGGGCACGCTCTCGATGAGGTAGACCCGCTGACGCCAGTGGTCGAACGCGGCCAGCGAGCCGATCACGCTCATCGCCGCGTCGGGCAACAGGCGGTCGTCAGGTGGCACGTTGGGAAGACGCTCCACCTCACGCACGATGTCGTAGCCGAGGTAGCCCATCACCCCGCTTTGCAGTGGGGGGAGGTCGGGGATGATCGGGGCTCGGTAGATCCGCAGAAGCTCGTCGAGCGCGGCCAGCATGCCGCGATCGAGCGGAACCGATGCAGGCACGTTCCCGAACGTCGTGATGCTCCCGTCGCGCAACTCCAATGTGGCCACGGGGTCGCGACCGACGAAGCTGTATCGGCTCCAACGCTCGCCGTGCTCGACGGACTCGAGCAGGAATCCTGAGCCGGCACCGACCAACTTGGCATAGGCGGCCACCGGCGTTTCCAGATCGGCCAGCACCTCCGTCCACACCGGCACCACCGTGTGCTCGGCGGCCAGCGAGCGGAACTCGTCGCGGCTGGGCCGCATGCGCAATTCGCTCATCCGCCGAACCTGCGGAAGAAGCACGAGAAGGCCCCCGTGTGGCAGGCCCCGTTGCCCTCCTGCTCGACCATGAACAGCAGCGCGTCGGCGTCGCAGTCGTAGTAGGCCTCGCGTACGTACTGACGATCACCGCTGGTATCGCCCTTGCGCCACGTCTCCTGTCGGCTGCGACTCCAATAGACCATTCGTCCCTCATCCAGGGTCATCTTCAAGGTCTCGGCGTTCATCCACGCCGCCATCAACACGGTCTTCGTCTCGACGTCCTGGGCGATGGCAAGCACCAAGCCGTTGGCGTCGTACTTGACCGCAGCGAGCTCTGCTGTCGTTGCGTGGATGGGGGTGCCGGTCGGCATGGGCGACATGCTACGGCGCAGGGCCCGCTGCAAGCCCTAGAGATACAGCCCAGTGCTGGCCTCGATGCGGCTCGCAGCCACGGCATGGATGTCGCGCTCGCGCAGCATGATGTAGTCGTTGCCGCCGACTTCGACTTCGTAGCGATCTTCCGGGCTGAACAGCACCCGGTCGCCGACCTCGGCGGAGCGAACGTTCTGCCCCAGGGCGACGACCTCGGCCCACACCAGTCGCTTGGAGATCTGCGCGGTGGCGGGAATCAAGATGCCGCCGGATGTACGGCGCTCACCATCTTTGTCGGGGATGCGCACCAACAAGCGGTCGTTGAGCATCTTGATCGGCAGCTTCTCGTCGAGCAGGGCCACAGGCCGCAGGGTATCGCCCGATCAGATCGTTATGCCACCGCTGCGTCGATCCTGGCCAGGAGTTCAGGGGTGAGCCGTGGCAGCACGTCGATCGCGCCGAAGTTCTCGACGACCTGGCTGGGCCTACTGGCGCCGGTGATGACGCTCGACACGTTCGGATTGCTCGCGCACCATGCCAACGACAGCTGAGCGAGCGAGCAGTCGAGCTCGGCAGCGAGCGGCCGAAGACGCTCGACCTTGTCGAGGGCAGCACGATCGGAAAGTTGCTCGTCGAGCCACTCGTAGCCGCTCAACGCGCCGCGGGAGCCGGCGGGAATGCCGTCTTGGTACTTGCCGGTGAGCAAGCCCGAGGCCAGCGGACTGAACGTTGTGGTTCCCAGCCCGATGTCCGTGTACAGCCTGGCGTACTCCTGCTCGACGCGGTCGCGCTTGAGGAGGTTGTACTCCGGCTGTTCCATCACGGGCTTGTGGAGATGATGGTGCTCGGCGACGTCCCAAGCGGCGCGGATCTCGTCGGCGGCCCACTCGCTGGTGCCCCAGTACAGGGCCTTGCCGGAAGCAACGATGTCGTGCATGGCCCACACCGTCTCTTCGATCGGCGTGTTCGGATCCGCCCGGTGGCAGTAGACGAGGTCGAGGAAGTCGAGGCCGAAGCGCTCGAGCGAGCGATCGATGGCCTGCATGAGGTACTTGCGGTTGAGCGTGTACTTCATGTTGGGCACGTTGTCGATGCCCCAGAAGAACTTCGAGCTGACCACGAACGAGTTGCGCCGCCAGCCCAGCTCGCGGATGGAGCGACCCATGATGGCTTCGCTCTCACCGCCGGCGTAGGCCTCGGCGTTGTCGAAGAAGTTGCATCCGGCATCGAACGCGGTCTGCATGCATTCCATCGCCAGATCATCTTTCATTTGCTTGTCGAACGACACCCAGCTACCGAATGACAGGACAGACACCTGCAGACCGCTGCGCCCGAGGCGCCGGTAGACCATCTTGTTGTTCTTGGTGTTCGTCATGTCGATTCTCCGTTCGAACGGTCTGGGATGCTTCTTCGTCAGACCGGCGCCACCGGGCGAACGGTGATGCCGGCCGCAGACATCGCCGCTTTTGCATCGGCGATGACGTGCTCTCCGAAGTGGAAGATGCTCGCCGCGAGCACGCCAGTTGCGCCGCCTTCGATGATTCCTTCGACCAGGTGCTGCAGAGTACCGACACCGCCGCTGGCGATGACGGGGACGCCGACGTTGTCGGCGACCGAGGCCGTGAGGTCGAGGTCGTACCCGTCGCGCGTTCCGTCGCGATCCATCGACGTCAGCAGGATCTCACCGGCGCCGAGCCGGGCGGCTCGGACCGCCCAGTCGACAGCATCGACGCCCGTCGGGGTTCGCCCACCATGCAGGTAGACCTCGAAGCCGAGGCCGCCCGGTCGACGCTTGGCATCGATTGCGCAGACGCAGCATTGCGCACCGAACTCGGCGGCGATCTCGCTGATCAACTCCGGCCGCTGCACCGCTGCGGTGTTGACGCTCACCTTGTCGGCACCGGCGCGGAGCATGCGCCTGGCGTCGTCGACGGTGCGGATGCCGCCGCCAACCGTCATGGGTATGAACACCTGCTCGGCAGTGCGATAGACGACATCAACCATGGTGTCACGCTCGTCGGACGAGGCGGTGATGTCGAGGAACACGAGCTCGTCGGCGCCCTCGGCGTCGTAGCGGGCGGCCAGCTCGACGGGGTCGCCGGCATCGCGCAGCTCGACGAAGTTGATGCCCTTCACCACGCGGCCGTTGGTGACGTCGAGGCACGGGATCACACGTGCGACCCTCATCGCCGGAGCACCCCCAGCGCTTCGGCCACGGTGAAGCGCCCCTCGTACAGCGCCTTGCCGGTGATGATCCCGACGACGCCGGAGATCTTGGCGAGGACCTCGATGTCGGCGAGCGACGACACCCCGCCGCTGGCGACCACGGGGGCGCTCGAGCGGGCTGCCACGGCGGTGAGCCCTTCGACATCGGGACCGTCGAGCATCCCATCGCGGCTGATGTCGGTGATCACGAAAGCGCTCGCCGCCGGGAACCAGCCCAACGCCTCGTCGAGCGACACGCCGGCACCCGCGGTCCAGCCGTGTACCGCGACCTCACCGTTGCGGTGATCAAGACCAACCGCCACTGCGACGACCTTCGCAGCTTCGTCGACGAGCTCCGGATGTTGAATCGCCGCGGAGCCCATCACGACCCGATCCACGCCGGCATCGGCCAGTTGCCGCGCGTCGTCGACCGAGCGCACGCCACCGCCCGTCTGCACCTTCGCCCGGCCGGCGACTGCTGCGGCGATGGCCGCCACGACGGAACGATTCTGCGGCGACCCCGACCTTGCCGCGTCGAGGTCGACGACGTGTATCCATGCTGCGCCGGCAGCGGCGAACGAGCGGGCGACCGCCACGGGATCGCTGCCGTACACCGTCGCTGTGTCGTAGTCGCCTTGCGTGAGACGCACGACCTGACCGTCGCACAAGTCGATCGCCGGATAGAGGTCGACCATCAGCTAGCGGTGCTCCTTGCCACCTGGCGAACGAAGTTGCCGAGGAGCGCTAGTCCCCAGGCACCTGACTTCTCCGGGTGGAACTGCGTCGCGAACACATTGCCGCGACGGAACGCGGCGTTGACGACACCGCCGTAGTCGCACGTTGCTGCGACGACCTGCGAATCCTCAGGCACCGCGTGCAGCGAGTGCACGAAGTACACCCACGGTTGCGACGACAGTCCGACGAACATCGGGTCGTCGGGGAGTGTCAGGTTCAGCATGTTCCACTGCATCTGCGGCCGCGGCAGCTCCAGGCTGAGCCAACGGATCGACCCGGGAATGATCCCCAGACCGACCGCGGAGTAGTCCTCGGCACTGGAATCGAACAGCATCTGCATCCCGACACAGATTCCGAGGAAGGGCCGGCCGGATTCAACAGCGGCTTCGACCGCCCGTTCGAGGCCGGCGCCGCGCAGCGCCGACATGCACGCCCCGAACGCCCCGACACCGGGAAGCACGACAGCGTCGGCATCGGCGATCAGCCCGTGATCGACGGTGAGACGGGCATCGGCACCGCACCGCTGCAGCGCCTTCTGTGCCGAACGCAGGTTGCCGATGCCGTAGTCGAGCACGGCGATCAGCGGTTGCTCGCTCATTGGCCTACAGCACACCCTTCGTCGACGGCACCTGAGCGCCCTCGACGCGCACCGCGTCGCGAAGGCAACGAGCCAAACCTTTGAAGACAGCCTCGATGATGTGGTGCACGTTGCGACCGCGGCGCAACGTGACGTGAAGGGTGATGTTGGCGGCAGTGGCGAACGAAGCGACAGCATGCTCGGCCAACTGCGGATCGAAGGCCGGATTGCCCAACGGCAGGCATTCGGGAAGCTCGACGTCCCACACCACGAACGGGCGGCCGGAAAGATCGAGGGCGATCTCGACGAGCGCTTCGTCGAGCGGGAACGCTCCGCTGGCAAATCGCCGCACACCACGCTTGTCGCCGAGCGCCTCGGCGAATGCGTGGCCGAGACTGATGGCTACATCTTCCACCGTGTGATGGGTGTCGATGTGCAGATCGCCCTTGGCCAGCACGCGCAGGTCGAAGCCGCCGTGCTTGCCGACTTGATCGAGCATGTGATCGTAGAACGGGATGCCGGTGGAGATGTCGGTGACGCCGGCACCGTCGAGCTCGATCTCGAGATCGATCGAGGTCTCCTTGGTTGCCCTGTGCACTGAGGCGCTGCGGCTCATCGAACGATCTCCGTGATTGCCGTCAGGAACTCGTCGTTCTCGCCAGGTGTGCCGACGGTGACGCGCAAACAGTCGGCGAGTCGTGGCCAACCGGAGCAGTCGCGGATCAAGATGCTGCGGTCGAGCAGCGCCTGCCACACCTGCCGGCCCGCTTTGTGACGAGGTCGGAAGAGGATGAAGTTGGCGCCGCTGGGGAACACATCGAGATCGAGTTGGGCAAGCGCCGCCGAGATGCGTTCACGCTCGTCGATGATCGTTGCAACCCGGGCGTCCATCTCATCGGTGTACTGCAACGCCAGGCGGCCGGCGATTTGCTTGGCAGCGTCGAGATGGTACGGCAGCACCACTTTGTCGAGCTCGGCAACGAGCCACGATGGGCCGACCAAGTAGCCGAGACGGCTTGCCGCCATCGACCAAGTCTTGGAAAACGTTCGTATCACGACAAGCGGCGTCGCCTCGTCGATCATGGTCAACGCCGACCAGTCGGCGAACTGACCATACGCCTCGTCGACGACCAGCAGACCCGGCTGCGCAGCAAGAACAGCGCGAACGTTCTGCGGCGGCTCGACGAGGCCAGTGGGGTTGTTGGGGGAACAGAGGAACGTGACCGCGGGCCGGCGCTCGCGAATCAGTTCGACCGCGTGATCGACGTCGAGGTCGAAGTGAGGACCGCGCTCGCCTTCCACGACCGCGGCACCGGTGAGCCGGGCGATGTGGCCATGCAGTTGATAGGTCGGCTCGAACGTGACAACCGTGCGACCGCAACCGCCATACGTCAGCAACAAGGTTTGTAACACCTCGTTCGATCCGTTCGCGGCGAACACTTGGTCGGCACGCACATGGTGAAATTCGGCGATGGCGGCGCGCAGCGCCGTCGCGCTGCGGTCGGGGTAGCGATGCCACTCGACTCGCGAGAGTTCGGCAGCAAACGCGTCGCGCCACGCGGCAGGTGGCGGAGACGGCGCCTCGTTGGTGTTGAGTCGAATGCGAACGTCGACCTGCGGGGAGTGATAGCCCTCGAGAGCTCGCAAATCGTCGCGTATGGTCACCGAGTGCACAGTCGGCCACGATACCGACATAGCGCCCGACCAGGGAGTCTCGATTTCGGTGCAGCGCACGCCAGACTGACGTGATGAACGACCCTCTGGCCGCAACATTGACGGTGATCGCCGAACACGTAGAGCGATATCGGCAGCAGCTTTCCGAGGCCGGCCCACTTCGGGTTCCGGCGGGTCGAGAAGACATCCAGGCCGCTGTCCGCGAAGCCGAACAAGCATTGCGCAACGCCGAGCGACTGCTTCGCCGAGCACTCAAGTTGTTCACCTAAGCGCCGAAAACATTGGTGCAAAATCGGCGACGGCCCCGATGAACGGGGCCGTCACTCTGCAATGCCAGGCGGCGGATCCCGGCATCGCCCGCAAACCAGGTGGCGGGAACCTGGTTGGTGAAAGTCACTATACACCGAATACCACGGGGCGCAAGGGTCACGCTACGTGGCATTTTCAAGCTAGTTTCGTGACCGTCCGCGCGGTAGCCGCGACGAGGGACAGATGTCCTCGAGCACGCACTCACCGCATCGCGGGTTCTTCGCATCGCACACCCTGCGCCCGTGAAGGATCGTGCGGAGGCTGAAGTCACCCCACTCGGCCGCCGGCAGGAAGGCGTTGAGTTCGTGTTCAACCTTCACAGGGTCGTCCTCGACGGTGAGGCCCAACCGCTTCGACAACCTGCCGACGTGCGTATCGACCGGGAGACCGGGAAGGCCGAAGGCCACGCTGCGCACGACGTTGCCGGTCTTGCGACCGACACCGGGAAGAGTCACGAGATCGTCGAGACCGTTAGGTACTTCGCCTTCGAACCGCTCGAGCAGCGCGTTGGCCATGCCGATCAAGTTCCTCGTCTTGTTCTGAAAGAAGCCCGTCGAGCGAACCAGCACCTCGACTTCGGCGGGATTGGCGGCGGCGAGTTTGCTGGCGTTCGGATACCGGCGGAACAGCGCGGGAGTGACCATGTTGACCCGAGCATCAGTCGTCTGCGCCGACAGGATCGTGGCGACGAGCAACTCGAATGCGTTGGTGTGATCGAGTTCGCAGATCGCCTCCGGGTATTCCTCTGCCAGCCGGCGGGCAACCTCGCGTGTTCGACCCTTCGGCGTGCGCGGCTTGGCCATGCTGCCGACACTATTCAAGGGTGCAGGGGGTGGCGTTAGCCTGATGGATCATGTGGCGCATCGAGACCAGGCGAGAGCTCGACGACAAGGAGTTCTACGCAATTGGTCACTTGATCGACGATGCGGCCGAACACGACGGCTTCCGCTCGCTCTCCGACCAGCTGTGGCTCGACCTCGTGAATCGATCCCAGGTGGCGTTCGCTGCCGTGTTGGCCATCGACGACCTCGATCGAATCAGCGCCTATGCACAGCTGGCCGAAGGCAACCTTTCGATCGCCGTCGAGTTGGTCGTATCGCCCGACGTTCGAAACGAGATCACCGTCCTCGCGCCGCTCATGTTGCGCGCCGCGTTCGACCAGATCGCAGCCGGCGGCGGAGGCACCGTGTACTGGTGGGTGCACAGGCCCGATGACACTGCCGACGTGATTGCGAGCGAGGTCGGCCTGACGCTCGGTCGGCGATTGTTGCAACTGCGACGAACCCTGCCGATTGACGAGACGACCGACGTCGCGACTCGCGCGTTCGTCGTCGGTGGAGACGAAACCGAATGGCTGCGCGTCAACAACGCTGCGTTTCACGACCATCCAGAGCAAGGTGGATGGTCGATCGACACGTTGCGGCAACGCGAAGTGGAGCCGTGGTTCGATCCCGAAGGCTTTCGCTTGCACGAGCGCGACGGAAAGCTGGCGGCATTCTGCTGGACGAAGGTGCACGACGATGCGACGCCACCGATGGGCGAGATCTATGTGATCGCCGTGGATCCGACATTTCAGGGCCTCGGGTTGGGCCGGGCGATGACGCTCGCCGGGCTCCACCACCTGGCATCGAGTGGTTTGACCGTTGGCATGCTGCACGTCGACGGCGCCAACACCGCAGCGCTGTCGCTCTACGAGCGACTCGGATTCACCGCTCATCACGCCGACCACGCGTACGTCGGCGAGATCCCCGCAAGGCTTTGAACGGAGCACTTCATGAGCGACCACACCGAGGCACTCCCACGATGGAGCGTGTCCGATCTTCACGAGTCATTCGAGTCGCGATCCTTCGTCGATGCCATGGAGGAAGTCGGGGCCGACGTCACCCGTCTCACCGCTTTGTTCGACCAACACGACGTACGCAGGTGCGAACCACGAGACGTGACCGAGCGCGACGGTCGTGCCGCTGACGAAGTCATCCGTGCCGTCAACGAGACCGGTTTGCGCAACAACCTGATGGGCGCCTATGTCTACGCGACCGTCTCCACCAACAGCTTCGACGAGACAGCCCAGGGCCTGGCCAGCGAGTTGGACGTGACCGACTCCCAGCGCCAACCGCTGCTCGCACGCCTCGCCGACTGGGTCAGTTCACTCGGCGTGGAGGCCCTTGCCGGGGTCAGCGACGAAGTTGCTGACCATCGCGGGCCCCTCACGTTCCTTGCTGCCAGAGCTGCACATCAGATGGCCGAGGCGGAAGAAGGTCTGTATGCCGAGCTGAGCAACACCGGCTCGACGGCCTGGGAGCGGCTGCACTCCGACGTGACCTCGCAGTTGACCGAGGAGGTGGAGTTGCCCGGCGGCGTCGAGCGATTGCCGATGGCGTCCATCCGCGGATTATCGACCAACCACGACCAACGGGTTCGACGCGCGGCGTACGAAGCCGAGATGCGCGCCTGGCCGACGGTTGCCCTGTCGTGCGCGGCGGCGATGAACGCGGTGAAGGGGGAAGCCAACGCCATCAACCGCCGACGCGGATGGGAGAGCCCGATCGATGCGTCGCTGTTCTCCAACAACGTCAGCCGCGCCACCTTCGACGCGATGCAAGCGGCGCTCGACGCAATGCTTCCCGATCTGCGTCGGTGGATGCGCACCAAGGCGGCGCTTCTGGAACATCCGGGAGGCCTTCCGTGGTACGACCTCAACGCTCCCCTGCCGTTTGCCGCCAGTGACATCTCGTGGAACGACGGTCTGGGCATCGTGCGCGGCGCTTTCGCCTCGTACAGCCCGCGCCTCGGCAGCCTGGTCGACCGGGCGATCGACGAGGAGTGGATCGACGCGGGACCGCGCGCCGGCAAGCGCGGCGGGGCGTTCTGCATGCCCTTCGTCGACGACCGATCACTGGTGTTCCTCAACTGGAGCGGCAGCGTCGACTCGGCACAGACCACCGCTCACGAACTCGGTCATGCGTACCACAACACCCAGCTCGCCCAGCGCACCGTCCTGCAACGGCGCATGCCGATGGCCCTGGCCGAGACAGCGAGCATCTTCTGCGAGACGTTGGTGGTCGAAGAAGGTTTGCAGCATCTTCAAGGCCGCGACCGGCTGGCGCTGCTCGACGTCAACCTCCTCGGAGCGGTCCAGGTCATCGTCGACATCCGCAGCAGGTTGCTCTTCGAGACCGAGGTCTTCGCCCGCCGCCAGCGCCGCACGCTCGGCGTGTCGGAGCTGAACGACATCATGCTCTCCGCGCAAGCCGACGCCTACGGAGACGGGCTCGATCAGTCGACCGCTCACCCCTACATGTGGGCGGTCAAGCCGCACTACTACGGCGCGCACTTCTACAACTGGCCATACACATACGGGTTCCTGTTCGGGCTCGGGTTGTTCGCCAAGTACCGCGAAGATCCGCAGCGCTTCCAACTGTCGTACGACGATGTTCTGTCGCGGGCGGGCATGAACACCGCCGAGGAACTGGCAGCGGTGTTTGGATTCGACGTGTCGGAGGAACCGTTCTGGACGGCGAGCCTCGACGTGCTGCGCGGCCACATCGAGCAGTACACAACCCTGGCAAAGGTCGAGGGCTGACGATCCGATGGCCTCGTTGTACCAGCCGAGCCGCGCCGATCTGGCGGTGTTGTTGGACGGCGAGCCGCGCTATCGGCTCGATCAGATCTGGCAAGGCCTGTACCAACAGTTCTCCACGCCCGCCGAGATGACCAATCTTCCCAAGGCGTTGCGAGCCACCCTGGAGGAGCGGCTCACGCCCGCGTTGCAAGTCGTCGTGCGACGGGTGAGCGACGGTGGCGACACCGTGAAGTACCTCTGGGAACTGCACGACGGCAGGCGGATCGAAACCGTGCTGATGCTGTATCCGGATCGCGTGACGGTCTGCGTCAGCAGCCAGGTCGGGTGCGCGATGGGTTGCGGGTTCTGCGCCACCGGCCAAGCAGGCTTCGGACGGCATCTGACGGTTGGCGAGATCGTCGAGCAAGTGGTGGCTGCGGCGCGCGAGGCACGGACGATGGACCGGCGACTCGGCAACGTGGTGTTCATGGGCATGGGTGAACCGTTGGCCAACGAAGCAGCTGTATGGGAATCCGTCGAGCGCATGCACGGCGATATCGGTCTCTCGGCGCGCAAGCTGACCATCTCCACCGTCGGGCTCGTGCCGGGCATCCGCCGGTTGACCGACCGGCCGCTGCCGGTCAACCTCGCGGTCTCGTTGCACGCCGCCAACGATCAGTTGCGCGACGAGCTCGTCCCGATCAACAAGCGCTACCCGATCGACGACTTGATGGCCGCCTGCGCGGACTACCTGGCCGTGAAGGGGCGGCGATTGAGCTTCGAATGGGCGATGATCGACGGCGTCAACGACCGTGCTGCCGACGCTGCTGAGCTGGCCAAGCTGTGCCGCCGGTTCCGTTTGCCGGCGCACGTCAACCTGATCCCTCTCAACCCCACGCCGGGCTATCCGACGGTGGGCTCGCCGTTGAAGCGCGTCCACGACTTCCGCGACACCCTGGAGACGCTGGGCGTCAACGCCACGGTACGCCGCAACCGCGGCACCGACATCGACGCCGCCTGCGGGCAGCTCGCTGCCGGTCAGCCCGTGACGCTCAGTCCGTCACAGTGACGTGAGTTCGCCAGCAACGTGAGATCGACCGGGCGAAACTCTCTGCTGTTAGATCTGGGTGCCAGTCAATGCGGGCAAGAGCCGATGCCCGATGTTGGCACCCAGAAGCTCGGACTAGCGCCGAGCGTTCCCTGCCGAGAACGGCCGCCAACCGGTCGACGAGGTCATCGGCCATCAGCCGATCGATGGGCAATGCGCAGCAACTGTGGGATACGGATTGACCGCCGGACCCTCGCCCGGGTGGACCTCGAAGTGCAGGTGAGGGATGCTGAACTGAGCATTGCCCGTCTGGCCGAGGATGCCGATCGGGGTGCCGGCCTTCACTGCGCCGAGCTGGAGGTACCCGTCGAGGTGGGCGTAGTAGTAGCCGTTCCCGTCGGCTCCGGTGAACCAGATCGTCGTACCGCCGAGCACGTTCATCCTCGCCTCGGCCACGCCATCGACGACGGCCAACACCGGTATGCCCCGCGTGCCGATCATGTCGACGCCCTGATGCCGCCGGCCGCCACTTCGCGGTGCACCCCACGTATCGGCGAATGGTGCCGCAGCGGCGCCGGTCGGACAGACCCAGTCCGGACCGCCATAGTCGTTTGCACCGCCACCGAAGAAGCTGCCGTTTCCGCCTCCACCAGTTTGCCCGCCACCGGCGTCGGGCAGTTGGGGACGTGTGGCGGCACCCCCCGAAACCCCGTCACCCGAGTCGCCTCCGTTGTCAACAGCGTTGTCACTGGGAGCCGCCGTCGCATCGACGGGCGCGGCGACCGCCGGCGTGGGAGCATCGAGCAGCTTCTTGCGATCCTTGTCGCGCTGGCGCCGTGCGTATTCGGCAACCAGGGCGTCTTGCACACCTTCTTGCTGCAGGCGGTCCTTCTCGACATCTTTCAGCCGCTGGACCTCGGCCGACGCCTGGTCTTTCAGCACTGCGAGGTTGGCGCGTTCCTTCTCGGCCTGGTCCTTCTTGTCGGCGAGCTTCTGGCGCTTCTCGGCCAAGTCGGCGTTGAGAGCATCGAACCGATCGAAGTCGTTGGCCGACGAGTCGTAGATCACCTCGAGGAGCGCATCGATCTTGACCTGGTCTCCCGGCGACTTGAAGCCCGTGAGCAGCGGTACCCCCGTGCTGCCCGAGCGCGTGTAACGCCCGATGGCGACGTTCTCGACGGCCAGCTGCAGAGCCTTCACGTCGCCTTCCAACGAGGTGATCTCCGACTGCAGTTGGTCTTCCTCCAACGTGAGCCCGTCGATTCGCGATTCGGACGCAAAGTAGGCGGTTGCGGCGGCATTGGCCCGGTCCCGCGCGTCGGCGATCTCCTTCGCTGCCTTCTGCGCCTCCGTGTCGTCGGCGCGCCCGACCGACGTCGACATGAGCGGCGCGATGAAACACACCGCCAGGAGAATTGAGATTACCCGACGCATCCCAGCAGGCAATGTACCAGTGGATTCGGCGTTGCTACCGGCATCCTCGCCACTCTTCGCGCTATCGTCGCCTCTCCATGTCAGAGATCTTGCGGCTGGTCAACGTCAGTTACGTACGTGGCGCCCGCACGATCCTGGCGCCTTTGACCTGGAGAGTGACCGCCGGCGAGCGCTGGTTGATGCTCGGCGCCAACGGCTCGGGCAAGACGACGCTGCTGCGCATCGCCGCCATGTACGAGCATCCGTCGACAGGCGACGTGCGCGTGCTGGGCGAACGTCTCGGCCACACCGACGTGCGGGTGCTGCGTCGGCGCATCGGCTACATGTCGCCGTCACTGGCAGCACAGCTCCGCCCCGAACTTCGCTGCCTCGACATCGTGATGACCGCGAAGTTCGCCGCGCTCGAGCCATGGTGGCACCGCTACACCGAGGCCGACGAGGCGCGGGCGCACGCCTGCCTCGAACGCATGGGGGTGGCCTCACTCGCCGAACGCCCGATGACGACGACGTCGTCGGGCGAGCAACAGCGCGTGTTGCTGGCTCGAACCCTGATGAACGAACCGGCACTGGTGCTGCTCGACGAGCCCAGTGCCCGGCTCGACCTCGGCGGACGGGAACAACTCGTGCAAGCGCTGGCCGAGTTGACCACGGACCCGAGCGCGCCACCGTTGATCCTGGTCACTCATCACCTCGACGAAGTTCCGCCAGGGATGACCCATGTGTTGATGCTGCACGAGGGCAACGTCGTGGCGTCGGGTCCGATTGGTCGGGCGCTGACTTCTGCCAACCTCAGCAAGTGCTTCGGAATCGAACTGACACTGGAGCGACGTGACGGTGGCAGGTTCAACGCCTGGTCGCCACCAGCTCCAGCAATCGTTCGCGACCCGAGATGATCTGATCGGCGAGCACGCGTTCGAGCGCGCCGCCTGTCCACAGCGAACCGCCGTAGTGCAAGTGCATCGTCAGCGTGCTCAACCCGTTGCACTCGAGGATGGTCGCACCGAGAACCCACGGGGCATGGCTGCGGCCGTCGGCTTGATCTCGTTCGAACTTCACCGTGAACGTGCCGGCGTCGCGCAGACTACGAATCATGCGCAATCGCTTGCTGCGCGCCAGTGGGCCGAGCCTAGCTCGCAGCTGCACATCCCATGCCCGGTCGTTGCCCGGCTCCCTGACCGCACTATGAACCAAACCGTTCCACTGCGGGTAGGTCGACAGGTCGTCGACGAACTCGAACAACAGCGCGGCGCCACATGGTGCTTCGAGCGATGCGGTCACATCCATCGACGCAAGTATCGCCGTTTCTTGATCGACTGCTCACAGATCCCTCATATGTGCGGCTCATCATCCACCTCATGAACATCACCAAGAAGATCCTCATCTCGGTATCCGGAGCAGCCTTTGCGGGCGTTCTGGCCATCGGCGCCACGGCATCCGCCGCGGACCCGGTCGGTGGTACCGACACCGTTCGGCAGGACCGCGCCGGGTACATCTGCAACCATCAGACCGAGATCGGCGACCGTCTGGCCAACGTCGAGACGCGCATCAACGAGCGCATCACGACGCTCACCGATCGCCGGGCTCAGGCGGAACAGGCCGGCCACACCCGAATCGTGGCTCGTATCGACAACCGCCTCGACCGGCTCCACAAGCTCCTCGATCGGGCGAACAAGCGGTCGACGCAACTGCCCGTCTGGGTCGCCGCACACTGCGACGCACCTGCGACTGCGCCCGTTAGCTGACCGGTCGCCGTCGACTTCCGCCGAACGCTCGTGCCAGCAACGGACCACGGGCCTCGAGCAGGCCGTCGAGATCGTCGGTTTGATCGAAAGCGGGCTTCCACGGTAGGACGTCGGCCTCGACCAGTTCGAACGTCGAGTCATCGCCGGTAGCACCGTCCACATCCCCCATCGCCACGTCGACACCGAGCTCCAATTGCTCGGTGTCGTCGCAATGGTGCGTGGATGGGCGTCGATGGCGGGCGACAACTACGGTTGTTTGAGCCGGAGCCTTGAACAGCCGCGGCACAGGGTCGCGGCGATCGTCGAGCATCCATCCGAGAGGCACCACCATGGCATCGGCGTGGCGACGGCACAACACACCAGCCATGCCCGTGGCGACGCGATCGTAGGAGTCGATCCAGACCATCAGGTGCTCGGCGTCGAAACCGTACGTCATCTCGGCAACCTGTGAACATCCAGGGCGTTCACACAGGCGCGTCATCCCCCATAACGTAACCCAGGAACGCCGTGCGCTCCGGCTTATCACCGGCTCTTGAGTGGAAAGTTGGCGATCAACGCGCCGGCGATGAACTGCACCCGCGCTGCTGCGCCCGCCGCCGTCGGATGGATGCCGTCCGAGGTGAACCATTCCGGTACGACGAACCCTGACCATCGAACAATGCGAAGGTTCGGATACGTAGGGCTCGTTGCTGTCAACACGGCATTCCACGCTTCCATGTTCGCCGTCGCCCAGTAGCCGGAGTCGGCCACGGTGGCCGCGTCGACCCACAGCACAGGGTCGGTTCCGATGACCGACATCAGCGAGGCGATGCGTTGCTCCGCCTGGCGTGCACCGCCCGCAGCAATGTTCGCCGCGTCGTTGGTGCCGATGGCCACGACCCAGCAACCGGAGAAGCCGTCGCTGCGCAATCTGCGGGCGACATCGACTGCATTCTCCTGATTGCTGAGGGTCTCGACGATCGATCGACCACCCGAGATCTCGCTGCGGAGATCGAACACACCGATCTCGGCCATGCGCGCGTCGAGTCGGGCCGAAGGGTTCGGAAGGGTTTCTGCGGAGATCATCCCGAGCGACACCGAGTCGCCGATGTAGGCGAGGTGACCACATGAGGTCTTCGTCGGATCCAGCCGAAGCGTCGTCGACGTGCGGGTCGGCGCGGCGGTCGATGTCGCGCCGGGAACCGTTGACTTGGGACGCACGGTGGGCTCGACCGAAGACGTCACGGCGACTGTCGGCCTCGGCGGCCGGGTCGGCAACGGGCCGAGCTCGACAGGTTGTGATGCGGAGACGGTCGATCCGCCACTGCTCCCAACGGCGACGCCGCCGCACGCGGTCACGCCGGCGATCACGACGACCATCCAGCACAAGCGCCGATACGACATCGTCACCAGGATATGGGTGGACCCGGCGAGCATCGGCCCGGCCATACCCATTTACCATTTTGAAAGATTTCCTCAAGGTTGGCGCCGCGATTGCCGAAACATCTCTCGAGACAATGCCGGTTGCGGATGCGTCATCGACTGAGAAGTGAAGTGGAAGCCAACCTTTCGGGAGTGGAAAGCGGTGCCTGAGTAGTGATCCTGGAGAGCGTTCCGGCCGACGCCATGGGCGGCGACCGGGATGTCGGAAGGGGTCGTTCGCTCGTGGGTGGCCGCTGGAGACGAGCGACTGGGACGCGGAAGTGGAGCGACGAGGGAAGGTGACGCTCCCGGAGCCGGTGGTGTCCACAACATGACGGAGACAGAAATCAAGATGGTTGGAAGGCGACGGTTCCTGCTGCTCGGCATCGGTGGTACCGCCGCGGCCCTGGTCGGCGCGGGCACGTTGCAGGCTTCGGCTGCCTCACCGACCATGGTTCCCGTGTGGCGCCTGTCGGCCGACTGGGGCTACCCGGTTCCGCCGAAGAATCGAACGAAGTGCCGGTGCACCGCGTGCGGCAATCATGCGGCGAACAAGGTCTTCGCCACCAAGGCCCTCGCGTTGGCGAACCGCATCCATCCCTGCTGCGTCTGTCAGCCGTACAGCATCGAGATCCTCGCCGCCGATTCGGACGCGTTGTTCGCCTCCAGTCCGGGCGGCAGCATCGATCTGCGCCACGACGAGTCCCGGGGCCTGTTCGAGGCGGCCGTCGTGCGATCACTGGCTCCAGTTCCAGATCCCACGATTCCCTCGCCTCCTCCTGCAACCACTCCGGCGGCAACGCCGGCAGCGACGCCCGCCCCCGATCCGGTGCCTGAGCCGGCGGCAAGGTTGGCAGCCGAGCCGAGCCGATCGGCTGGGTCGTTGCCTGTCACCGGCTCCGACAGCGACACGCTGCTGGCAGCCGCAGGTGTGCTCGTCGTCGCCGGCGTCGCCGCGGTGGTTGCCGCCGGCAGCCCGACCTCGTGACGTCAGATTCGTGGCTCACCCGGCGCGATCGCGTGTCCAGATCGGACGAGGATCTGGGATTCGAGGGCCGAGGCGGTCAGCGGTCTGGAGAGCAAGAAGCCTTGGGCCTCGTTGACGTTCTCGCGTCGTAGATGATCCATCTCACCGGTCGTCTCGACTCCCTCGGCGAGCGTCTTGAGGCCGAGGTCCTTGCCGAGTTGCACCAGCGTGCGAATCAGCGCCTTCGATTCGGGGGAAGTCGTGATGGCGTGTGTGAAGCTGCGGTCGATCTTGAGGCAGTCGACGGGGAACCGCTGGAGATAGGCAAGTGACGAGTAACCGGTGCCGAAGTCGTCGATAGCGATCTTCACGCCGAGTTTCTTGATCGCCGTGAGGCGGGTGGCAGTGGCCGCGGCGTTGCGCATCAGCGATGTCTCGGTCACCTCGACGATGAGCGAGGTGGCGTCCAGGCCGCTGGAGTCGAGCGCTTCACGGATGTGGTCGATGATCTCGTCACGGTCGAGCTGGCGGCCAGAGACGTTCACAGAGACCTCGAGGTTGTCGCCGGCGGCGTGCCACGCGGCCATCTGCGTGCAGGCTTGAAGGAGCACCCAACGACCGACTTCTCGAATCTGGCCGCTTTGCTCGAGGATCGGGATGAACTCCACTGGCTCGATGAGTCCACGACTCGGGTTGTGCCACCGCAGCAACGCCTCGACGCCGACAAGCGTGAGGTCATCGAGGCAGTAGATGGGCTGGTAGTAGAGCTCGAACTGATCGGCTTCCAGCGCCGAACGAAGCTCGAACTCGAGGTCGATGCGACGACTGATCTCTGTCTGCATCTCCGGGAAGAAGATCTCGTAGCGGTTTTTGCCCGCCGCCTTCGCCTGGTACAACGCGACGTCAGCGTCGCGCAGTAGTTCACCACCGTTTGGTCGATCACCGATCGCTATGCCAATGCTGACGGTCACCGCCAGCGGCGTCATCGCTCCATCGAGCTCGAACGGTTGGTGCATCACGGTCAGCAGCCGCTGAGCGACGAACTCGGGCGCAATGTCGAGTGATGCGCCATCGATCAAGACGACGAACTCGTCGCCTCCCATTCGTCCGATCGTGTCGGCATCTCGCAGTGCGGTTGTCAACCGCGCCGCGACCGCGACCAGCAACCGGTCGCCGGCCTCGTGACCGAGTGTGTCGTTGACGTTCTTGAAGTCGTCGATATCGATGTACAACGCTGCGCCGGATGTCCCGTTTCGGCGGTTTCGAACAAGGAGCTGCTCGATACGGTCCAGGATCAGCACGCGATTCGGAAGGTTGGTGAGCGAGTCGTGAAGCGCTTGGTGGCGCAGCTCATCAGTCCGCTCGCTCACCAAACGCCGGGCGAGTGCCCGCCCCATGCCCAAGACCAGGACCAGCCCCACGAGTACCAGGCTCAAGGCGATGCCTCCGGACAAGGCCAGGACAGCACTGCTGTCCGTGAAGATCCCGGGACCGGTGACAGTAGCCAAGGTCTCAACAGTCCATCCGTTCTCCAGATCGACCGTGGCGCTCGTTGCGCCGCGAGGAGCGACGCCACTGGAGAACACAGCGGCAGACGACTCGTCCTGGAATCGAAGCGTGACGGCGGTGCCGGGACGATCGCGCAATGCAGTGCGAAGCAGCGCGTTCGGATCGAAGCCAAGACCCACCCAACCGATGAAAGCCTCGCGGCGCGCCGCAACCGTGGTCGGCGTCACGCCGCCGCGGTAGATCGGTACCTGCACGCCGAGCGTCGTGGTGCCATTCCCGGTGTCGACGACCTCATATCCGCTCCGGCCTGTGTCGCGCGCCGCAAGGGTGGGCGCCCCATTGGCCCCCGCGCAGTAGTCGAAC
>DATAJN010000023.1:0-2449 GCA_036262105.1 Ilumatobacteraceae bacterium | reverse complement strand
CACCGAGGCGCGCCGGCCGGCTCGAGCCGCAGCCGACGGATCGTTGGTGCGTCTCGGCGACCAGGATCGAACACTGTGGGACCTCGCCTTGATCGAAGAAGGGCATTCCTTGGTGCGGGCGTGCCTGCGGCGCGACATGCCGGGCCCGCACCAGATCCAGGCGGCGATTGCCGCGGTCCATGCCGACGCGTCGACGGCTGCGGCGACCGACTGGTCGCAGATCGTCCAGCTCTACGACCAGTTGCTCGTCCACCTGCCAACCTCGATCGTTGCTCTCAACCGGACGATCGCGATTGCCGAGCACGACGGCCCGGCGCCGGCGTTGGCGATCCTCGACAACCTCGATCTCGGTCTCGACATCTACTACCTGTATCACGCTGCCCGGGGCGATCTTCTGCAGCGCCTCGACCGATTCGATGAAGCAGCCACCGAGTACGACAAAGCTCTGGACCTCACCGCGAACTCCGTCGAGCGCGATCACCTCCAACGCCGGCGCGACGAACTGGCCGGACCGATTCGTCCCTGACTGGAGGAAGAGGTCGTCAGGTGATCATGACGGTGCGGGTGATCTGGCCGTTGTTCTCCCAGTACGTTCGCCTGCTCGCCAAGAAGGGGTCATCCGGTGCGGGCTGAACTTCGCCGTCGACGGCGATGGCCCGCGACGCGACGGTGTGCGTGCCGGGTGCTGGGGTGCCCCAGTCATAGCTCCAGAACTGCCACACCAGTCCCTTTGCCGGGCCACCGCGCCCATTTTGGTCGCCGTTCCCATTCTGGGCACACCGTGACGCCCGGGCCCACGGGCCGCCATCGATCGAAACCTCGACGCGGGCAATCGGTGCGCCCCAAGCGACGCCGACGATCGAGTGCTGGTCGCCGACACGGGTGACCTTGGCGGGCGCAGACTTGAGTCGGGCACGACCAACGTTGGTGAAGCTCCATATTGTCTCGCCAGCTGCGTTGGTCTGCTCGCGGAACGTCACGTAGTCACGTGCCATGAAGCGACCGGTGTAGCGACGATCGATCACCTCGATCCTGGTCAGCCACTTGACGTTGGCGACGCCGTACCACCCAGGGGCGATGAGCCGTACAGGGGCACCGTGCTCGTTGGGCAGGGGCCCGCCATTCATCTCGTAGGTGAGCAGATTTCCGGGCGCGAGTGCGTCCTGCAGCGACATGCTGCGGGCAAAGTGTTCGGTGATGGTCAGGTCGATACCGCCACCGGCGTCGGGTTGGCCGACACCGGTCATCCCCGCGCTCGTCACGCCCGAGTCGTCGCGGATGGTGACCGTGCCTGAGTCGGCGCCCCAGAACACGACCTCTGTGCCGCCATCGTCGGGACGGGCGCTCTTCAGGACAGGGGCCAGTTGGGCGCCGCCCCAGATCGCGTTGCCAATTCCACCGATGAAGAACGGCAGGCCTGTGTTGCCCGAGCATTCGAGCGTGAACTCCAGTTGCCGGCGCGGCCGGGCCATCAGGTCGGCGAGCGAGAAGGTCTTGGGACGGCCGACGAGCCCCTCGACGCTCAGTTGCCAGGTGGCCGGGTCCAGCGTTGGCTCGTTGTAGTGCTTGACCGTGAAGAAGTTGTCCGCCGGCGTCAGTCGAGTGCTGAGCGACTCCCACTTCAGGAGGTTGCCGACAACACCTTGGGCGGGCGGCGGGACATCGATCGGCTGGTCACTCCAAGCAATGACGTCACCGTCTGTCAGGTCCGCGCACTCGTTCGAATGATCCGACCTGTCGGACCGTTCGTCGGTCCACGGCACATCGACGCCATCACCGGACAATGCGTCGACGGGGCCGGAGACGTGCAGGACGGACCAGCCGGCTACGGCCGCACCTCCGCCCTTGAGCAGCGATCGACGCGACACGATTGGATCATTCACCGGGTACCCCCTCGGATGGGCGACGGCACGGGCGGCCGTCGACGTGGACGCGATGATGGACGATGTGCACTCCTCGCGGATCGGCTACACGCCCGCGTGTCGTTGCCTCCTACCTCATTTTTTGAGGCTCCTACCTCAGGGCACGAACTCGGCGAAGCAGCGTACGAGTGACATCGAGTCAACGAGGTGAAAGGATGTAGCGATCAGAGCAAGTCCTCGTTTCGTGGGACGGACCGATGAGCTCGACCGCCTTGGCGGGATCACCGATGCCGTCATCTCTGGCGACCGTCGGGTCGTGCTGATCTCTGGCGAGCCGGGTGTGGGGAAGAGTCGCCTCGTGACGGAGCACGTGAGGCTGCTCCGTGACAGCGGCTGCCGAGCGATTGTCGGGCGATGTGTCGAGTTCGGTGACGAGATCTGGCCGCTTGCTGCTCTCCGTGAGCTGCTCGCTTGTCTCGTCGACGAACTCGACGACGAGACGCTCGACCTCGTGCTCGGGGGCTCACGCGCCGCGTTGGGTCATCTCGTCCCCGAACTCGGAGGTGCACGGCCGGCCTCAGCAATGG
>DATAJN010000022.1:0-1975 GCA_036262105.1 Ilumatobacteraceae bacterium | reverse complement strand
ACCGGCGGGGTGACCAACCCCGCAGGTCACTACGTCGGGTTCGATGCGATCGTCGATCGGGCTCGTCACCTGGTGCTGCCAGTGGCAACGCTGACCCTCGGGTACCTCGGCTCGTACTCATTGGTGATGCGCACCTCGATGCTCGACACCTTGCGCGAGGACTACCTGACTACCGCACGGGCAAAAGGGCTTCGCGACCGCGACGTGATGCGCCACCACGCCGTGCCGAACGCCCTCCTGCCGTCGGTTTCGCTGATAGCGATCGGCTTCGGGTTCATCATCGGCGGAGCGATCACCACCGAGACCGTCTTCTCCTATCCTGGGCTCGGCCTCGCCACCTACGACGCGGTCGGCAACAACGATTTGCCGATGATGCAGGCACTGTTCATGTTCTCCAGCGTGGCGGTGATCTTGTTCAACAGCTTCGCCGACGTCGTGTTGACCCTCCTGGACCCGCGGATCAGGGTTGGCGGATGAGCTCGGCAACCCGGAAGCGGCGCCGCCAGTCGGCCAAACGAGTGTGGGCTCAACTGCGACGCGATCGAACCGCAATGGTCGGGCTGGTGCTTCTCGCCCTGTTCGTCACGATGGCGCTCACCGCGCCGTTGTTCGCCGACCGCAGCGAACTGGCGGCCGCGGCCGGGCGCAACAATCCCGATCTGGCTTCGCCGAGTGGCAAGTTCTGGTTGGGTACCGACGAAATCGGTCGCGACGTTTTCGCCCTGGTGATGTGGGGTGCGCGTGTCTCGCTGTACATCGGACTGTTGGCGACCGTGGTTGCCGTTGTCGTCGGTTCTGTGCTCGGCCTGATCGCCGGCTACGCCAAGGGTTGGGTGAGCCGGGTGTTGCTGGCTATCGACGATTTCTTCCTGGTGTTGCCGTTCATTCCGTTGGCCATCGTGTTGGCTCTGCTGCTCGGTCGCTCGCCGACGATCATGGCGTTGGTGATCGGAGGCACGTTCTGGGCCGGCGGTTCGCGGTTGATCCGTGCCCAGGTACTGTCGTTGCGCGAGCGCGGCTATGTCGAGCGGGCAACAGCCCTTGGGGCCTCGAGCCGCCACATCATCACTCGCCACATCGTTCCGGGCGTCGCTCCGCTGATCATTGCCAACGCGTCGCTGATCGTGCCGGGCGCGATCCTGGCCGAGAGCACACTCGCCTTTCTCGGCCTCGGCGACCGCTTCTCGCCGAGCTGGGGCAAGGTGCTGGAAGGTGCTCGGGAGAGCGGGGCGCTGACCTTGAACGCGTGGTGGTACTACTTGCCGCCGGGTCTGTGCATCATCGGAATCGTGCTGGCTTTCACCCTTGTCGGCAACGCATTGGAACGGGTCTTCGACCCACGGCTGGTCGGTCGATGAGCGCGTCGCTGCTCGAGGTGCACGATCTGAACGTGACGTATCGCAGCAGCCGCGGACCGGTACCGGCCGTTCGCGGTGTGTCGTTGCACCTCGACCGTGGCGAGACGCTCGGCTTGGCCGGCGAGAGCGGCAGCGGTAAGTCGTCGATGACCATGGCGTTGCTCCGTCTGGTGCCTGTCGGCACCAGCATCACCGGGTCAGTGACGTTGGCCGGCGAAGACGTCTTGGCAATGAAGCCCGGCCGGCTGCGAGCTGTGCGCTGGACCGAGGCCGCGGTCGTGTTCCAGGGTGCGCAACACGTGCTGAACCCGGTGCAGCGCGTCAGCCGACAGATCAAGGAAGCGATCGACACGCATCGAGGCGCCAACAAGGTCGCCGACCTGCTGGAGCAAGTTGGCATCCCCAGATGGCGAAGTGACGCGTACCCTCACGAGTTGTCCGGCGGCCAGAAGCAACGAGTGATGATCGCCATGGCCCTTGCCTGCGATCCGGAACTGCTGATCGCCGACGAGCCCACCACGGCCCTCGATGTGATGGTGCAGGCCCAGGTGCTTCAACTGTTGGCCGACCTGCAACGCGATCGGGGGTTGGCGATGATCTTCATCACCCACGATCTC
>DATAJN010000021.1:0-9219 GCA_036262105.1 Ilumatobacteraceae bacterium | reverse complement strand
GTGATCAACAACCTGCGCGACATCCCAACGGACCGCCTGGCGGGCAAACGAACGTTGGCGGTTCGCCTTGGCGACCAACGCACTCGCTGGCTGTATGTCGGCTGTCTGGCGGCCGCGGCGGCATCGATCATCGTGATCGCCGTGGTGTGGCGCGCCTGGGCTGTCATCGCTCTGGGAGGCTTGGTCGTTGCCGTGCCGCCGATCCGGTCGGTGCGTGGCGGAGCCAGTGGGCGGGAACCGGCGCCCAGGCATCACTGTGGCCACAGGTCGGGACGATGACCATGCCCATCCTGGCCATTGCCGGCGAGGTCGACGAGAAGTTTGTCACCATCGGCCGCGAGATTGCCCTGGCTGCACCCGCGGCCCATTTCGAGATGATCCCGGGGGCCGGTCACGCTGCCCACCTCCAGGATCCGGGTCTGGTGTGCGACTTGTTGCAGCGTTGGTTGGGTGACATCAAGTGGTGATGGGCCCTAGGGCGAGACCGATCGCCAGCAGCAGCCCCATCGCCAACTGAGTGCGCCCCGTCGCACCGAGAACCGGCACCAGTTCCCGCCCACTGGCTCCGCCAAGGACCGACCGGATCGGCGGCACGGCAACGACCAGGCCTCCCAGCGCGATGACAGCCCAGGCGCGCCACACCGCAGCGATCACGATGATCGATGCCGCCGCGGCCGCCAGACAGCCGACATACAGCCAGCGAGTGCGTTGGTCGCCGAGGCGAACCGCCAACGTTCGTTTGCCCGCCAGGCGGTCCGTTGGGATGTCGCGCAGGTTGTTGATCACCAGCAACGCGCACGCCAGGAATCCGGCGACGCAGCCGGCGAGCCAGGCGTGCGCGGGAAGGCTCTCGACCACCACGTAGGTCGTGCCGACTGTTGCGACAAGGCCGAAGAACACGAACACGAACAACTCGCCAAGGCCCAGATAACCATACGGCTTCGGCCCGCCTGTGTAGCCCCAGCCGGCAAGCATGGCCAGCAAGCCGACGGCGATCAGCCACCACGTCGTGGCCAAGGCGAGCGTCAACCCAGCAACAGCCGAAACGCCGAATGCAGCGAGTGCAGCGGCCTTCACATGACTCGGTTTGGCAAGGCCGCCGGCGACAAGTCGAGTCGGACCGACTCGGGCGTCGTCGGTGCCGCGTACCCCGTCGCTGTAGTCGTTGGCGAAGTTCACCCCAACCTGCAGCGCAAGGCTGACGACCAGTGCGGGCGCCACCCGCCACCACACTGGCGACGGCCCACCGACCGCTGCACCGGCGCCGATGGCCACGGGCACCACCGCGGCCGGGAGCGTGCGAGGGCGGGCACCGAGTATCCACCGATTCACGGGCGTCACCGTAGCCTTCTGACCGTGCCGCACCTTGTTGCGATCGATCTTCCCGGCGGCCAAGGTTTCGTCGATGCCCTCCGCCGAATTTGGGATGCAGGCGACGCAGCATTCCCTCTCGATCGACGACTGCCCGGCGCAGCACGCGCCGGCACTCTCGCGGCGATCGCGCCCGATCGGTTGGTCAACGAACGCGGGATCCACACGCTCGAAGGACTCGAAGTCGAGTACGGCGATGCCCTCGTCGTCGCCACGAGCGGCACGACAGGCAGCCCGCGCGGTGTGGTCCTGACGCATGATGCCGTCCGGGCATCGGCCCGAGCCTCGTCGGCCCGCCTCGGCGTCACCAACTCCGATACCTGGCTGGCCTGCCTTCCGCTGTCCCACGTAGGCGGATTGTCGGTGATCACTCGAGCCGTCCTCACCGGGATGGGTCTCGTCGTCCACGACGGCTTCGATGCCGAAGCGGTCGCCGCAGCGGCACATGACGGAGCGACCTTGGTCTCGTTGGTGCCGACGGCGCTGCAGCGCGTCGACCCGCAACTCTTCCGTCGGCTCGTCCTCGGCGGATCGCGACCGCCTGAGCAGTTGCCCGAGAACGTCGTCACCACGTATGGAATGACGGAGACGGGCAGCGGTGTCGTCTACGACGGTCTGCCGCTCGACGGCGTCGAAGTTCGGATCGATGAGCACGACGAGATCCACCTCCGTTGCGCGATGTTGCTGCGCTGTTATCGCGACGGATCGAATCCGTGCATCGACGGTTGGTTCGCGACGGGAGATCTCGGTGGGCTCGATGACGACGGCCGTCTGATCGTGAACGGCAGGCGCGATGAGTTGATCATCACCGGAGCCGAGAACGTGTGGCCGGCAACGGTCGAAGCCGTGTTGACTCTGCACCCGGCGGTTGCCGAAGTCGCCGTGGCAGGTGTGACCGACCCCGAGTGGGGCCAACGGGTCGTCGCATGGATCGTTCCGGTCGACGCGCAGGCCCCGCCGACCCTGGCGTCGATCCGCGCCCTGGCCGGCCAGTCACTCCCTGGTTTCATGGCGCCGAAGGAAGTGCGCATCGTCGACGCCCTGCCGACGACCACCTCGGGCAAGGTCCGCCGACATCGGCTCTCGACGTAGCCTCGGTCTGGCCCATGCTCCGAGCGACTAGGGTCGCCCCGTCATGCGGAACAAACATTCGGGACTAGCGGCGTTCTTGGTTGGGGCTGCCCCACGGTGAGATCAAACGACACGGCTCGGCTACCGCCGGCGTACTGGCGCCTGTGGACGGCAAGCACGATCTCCAACCTCGGCGACGGCGTGTTCATCGTCGCTCTGCCGCTCCTTGCCGCGCGACTGACGCGCAGTGAACTGTCGATTTCGTTCGTCGGGGTGGCCGCGGCGCTGCCCTGGTTGTTGTTGTCGTTGCCCATTGGGGCATTGGTCGATCGCATCGATCACCGCGTGCTGATGGTGCGCGCCGACGTCTTCAGATGTTTGGTGATCGGCGCGCTGACCATCGCAGTCGCCACCGACCGAGCCGAGGTCTGGATGTTGTGGGTCACCGCGGCCTGCCTCGGAGTCGCCGAAGTGTTCTTCGACAATGCCTCGCAGGCCCTTGTTCCGTCGATCGTCCCCGTCGAGCAACTCGAGAAGGCGAACGGTCGCCGCTTCGCCGCTGAGATCGCGGCCAACAGCTTCATCGGCACATTGATCGGAAGCCTTCTCTTCGTCGCCGCGCTGTGGCTGCCGTTCGGCGTCGACGCCTCTAGTTTTGCCATCGCGGCGATGTTGGTGCTCACCATCCAATTGGCCGCAAACCCGGCGCCTCCGGTGGTCCGAAACGTGCCACGTCTCCGCGCCGACATTGTCGAGGGTCTGCGTTGGCTGTTCAGCCACCAGGTCCTGCGCGGCCTGGCGCTGGCTGCCAGCCTGTCGGTCCTCGGCATGCAGATGACCGCGGCGATCTTCGTGCTCTTCGCCCAAGACCTCTTGCACCTCAGCGACCGCTGGTACGGCGCACTGATAGCAATCGGCGCAGTCGGTGCCGTCGCCGGCGGCCTTGTCGCCGAACGCCTGTCCCGGCGACTCAGCGTCTTGACGATCATCTACGGAACCGTCATCGTGTGGACCCTCTGCATGTTCGCCGAAGGTTTTTGGCCACGGCTGTGGGTCAGCGCCACCGTAACCATGGCAATGGCGTTCGGTACGACGGTCTGGAACACAGTCACGGTGTCTCTTCGTCAGCGAATCGTTCCCGCCCATCTGTTCGGTCGGGTCAACAGCGTCTATCGCTGGCTGGTGTGGGGCTCGATCTCCGTCGGTGCGGCACTCGGCGGCATCGTGGCGCGTGAGTTCGGCCTCCGCGCGCCGTTCTTCGTGGGCGCTGCGATGGGGGCTATTGCACTGATCACGTTGTCGTCGTCGATCACGCCGAGCAGCCTTGCCGACATGACGCGTGCAAGCGTTCGGGCCACCCTGGACGAGCCTCCTACGGCAATCGACGTAGAGCCGTGGTGACGTTGATCGAGCTAATCCATCGCCGACGAGCGAACACCGGCGCCGCCGTCGATGACGTATGTCTCGCCGGTGATCCACGACGCAAGATCCGAGGCGAGGAACGTGGCCAGATTGGCGATGTCTTGCGGCACGCCGAGGCGGCCCAGCGGCATCGACGCGGCGAGGCGATCCCCGAAGTTGGCGACCAGTACGGCGGCGAAGTCGGTCTTCACCAGACCGGGGGCGATCCCTACGACACGCGTCGGGCCTAGTTCAAACGCCAATTGGCGCGTGAGGTGGATCAACGCAGCCTTGGACAGGTTGTAGACGCCAAGTGCACCTTCGGCGCGAAGGCCGCCGACGGAGGCGATGTTGATGATGACCCCGGGCTTGGCCCGCAGTGCTTGCTCCCACGCGGCCTGGCACCAGAACAGCGGGCCGCGCAGGTTGACTTGAAAGGTCTTGTCGAAGCGACCGGCATCGATACCTAGGGTCGGCCCGTAGTACGGGTTGGTGGCCGCGTTGTTGACCAGGATGTCGAGTGCGCCGAACTGCTCGATCGTTGCCGCCACACACGCTTTGGCGGCATCGATGTCGCCGGCGTTGGCGGCGAACACCGCCGTCTCGCCGCCAATCTCAGCTGCGGCAAGGTCGAGCTGGTCCTTCTTGCGCGAGCTGAGCATCACCTTCGCGCCGGCATCGGCGAGCGAGCCGGCGATGGCCCTGCCGATCCCCTTCGACGCACCTGTGACGAGCGCGACCTTCCCCTCCAGCGAAATCTGCATGACAGGGAAGCTACCGGCTGTCGATCTCCAGTGACGAGGCGTCGATCGCCGGGTCGCGGCTGACCTCGACGCGTCGAATTCGACGGCCTTCGACCTCGGTTGCCGTGAAGCGCCATCCGCCGTACGTCAGGCTTTCGCCTGCGGCGGGCACGTGCTCGAGGGTTCCGAACAGGAACCCGGCGACGGTCTCCCAGTGCTCGTCGGGGATCCCCAGATCGAGCAGGTCGTTGAGATCCTCGATGCTCATGCTGCCGTCGACCGAGTAGTCGCCATCCGCCAGGCGCTGCACTTCCGTTTCATCCTCGTCGTGTTCGTCGACGATCTCGCCGACCAGCTCCTCGAGGCAGTCCTCGAGAGTGATGAGGCCGGCCAGTGCTCCGTATTCGTCGGCCACCAATGCCAAGTGGAACTTCTCGGCCTGCATTTCGCGCATCAACCGATTGACGGGCTTGTTCTCGGGCACGAACCTGGCAATGCGCAAGAACTCGGTGATCGGATGGTCGCCTTCGTCGTTGCGCTCCGCCTGCATGAGATCCTTGGTGTAGGCGATGCCGACGACATCGTCCTCGCCTCCGCCGCCAAGTACAGGTAGCCGGCTGAACCCATGACTGATCGCCATGTCGAGTGCCTTGGTCACCGTCGACGAATCATCAAGCGTCACGATGTCGGGTCGGGGCACCATCACTTCACGAGCCACCGTGTCGCCGAACTCGATGATGCTCTCGATGAGCTCACGTTCTTCGTGTTCGACGACGCCTTCCTGACTGGCCACCTCGACGATGCCGAGCAGTTCTGATTCCGACACGAACGGACCCTGCTCGAGACCCTTGCCGCGCACGATCACGTTGGTCAGACCAATGAGCCCCTTCGAGATGAGTCGCAAGGGCGGAAAGGCGACAAGAGCCGCTGTTGCGCGCGCCGTGGCCAGGGCGGCCTTCTGCGGATGCAGCACTGCATATGTCTTCGGCACGGCCTCGGCAAGAACGAAGAAGACCAAGACGTTGGCAATGACGCCGATGATCACCCCGTACGTGCCCCACAACCTCGCCGAGAGGATGCCGGTGAGCGTGGCCTGCACGGTCTGGCACACGTTGATCGTCAACAACAGCGGGTTCACCCAACGCTCGGGTGCGCTGACGAGTTTCTGCAGCGTGCGTGCCGACTTGTGACCGCTGTCGGCGAGAGAAGCCGCCTTGGTTCTCGTGATTCGCGAGAGCCCCATCTCGGCGATCGAGGTGAAGATCAGCACGATCAACAACCCGAAGATCGTCAACAGCATCAGCATGTCGACGTTGTTGAAAGCGATCATCAGGCGTCGTGATCTTGGCGGAACGTGGAGGGCGCTTCGCCGTGCCAGTGATGGAGCACGAGCAGTTCACGCTCGCGAGCCTGCATCGCGGCACGCTCGGTCGCGTCGTTGTGATCGTGACCGAGCACATGCAACACACCGTGGACGATGAGCAACGCCAGTTCGTCGTCGACCGTGCCGGCGTGCTCGGGCGCCTGCCGCGCGGCGACCGCTGGACAGATCACGACATCGCCCAGCAACAGGGGCATGTCCGCCGGATCGGGTGGGGCGCGATCGGGTCCGCGACTCGGTGGCTGCCCGTGTTGCACGATCTCTGCCTCGGCAGCATCGATGGGAAACGCGAGCACGTCGGTCGCCCCTGGTTTGCCCATGTAGCTGTCGTTGAGCTCAGCCATCTCCCGCTCGCTGACGAACAGCACTGCCAGCTCGGACAGGCCACGCACCCCTTCGGTGATCAACACGTCGAAGGCGAGTTGCTGCCACCGCTCGAGGTCGACAGGCAGGGCCGATTGCTCGTCCGCACAGAAGACCTCTGGAGCTCCGTCTCCGCCGACACGCTGTGGGCGGGGCAGCCGTGGACGGCCGTCATCACTCACGAGGGCGCCGCCTTGCGCTCGTCGGCGCGCCCGTAGGCGGCGACGATGTCGGCAACGATGCGATGTCGCACGACGTCACCCGTGCCGAGGCGCACGAACGCAAGACCCTCGATACCGGCAAGCGTGTGCTCGAGACCGAGCAGGCCACTGCGCCCGTCTGGCACGTCGACTTGCGTCGTGTCGCCGGTGACGACCACCTTCGAGCCGAAGCCGATGCGGGTGAGGAACATCTTCATCTGTTCAGGTGTCGCGTTCTGGGCCTCGTCAAGGATGATGAAGCTGCTGTTCAAGGTGCGGCCACGCATGAAGGCCAGCGGTGCGACCTCCACCGCTTGTCGCTCGAGCAAACGCTGAGCACCCTCCGGCTCGACCATGTCGTACAGCGCGTCGTACAACGGCCGGAGGTAGGGATCGATCTTGGCCATCAGGTCGCCGGGAAGGAAGCCGAGGCGCTCCCCGGCCTCTACGGCCGGGCGGGTGAGGATGATCCGTTGGACCTGCTTGGTCTGCAGCGCCTGCACTGCCATGGCCACCGCCAACCAACTCTTGCCAGTGCCGGCGGGCCCCAGCCCGAACGTGATCACGTTGTTGCGGATGGCGTCGATGTAACGCTTCTGGCCGGCCGACTTCGGCCGCACCGGTTTGCCCTTGGCGCCGCGCATGATGTCGTCGGTGAGGACGGTGCTGGGTCGTTCGTTGTCGTGCATCATGGCGATTGAGCGCTGCAGCGTTCCTTCGTCGAGGTGCTGACCACCTTGCAACAGCACGATCAGTTCCTCGAACAGCCGGCTCACCAGCTCGGCCTGGGGGCCGTCGATCGTGATCTCGTTGCCCCTCACCACGATGGTGGCGGCAGGGAAAGCCTGCTCGATGATTCGCAAGTTGACGTCGCGCTGGCCGAGCAGTGCAGGCATCAGGTGCGCACCGGGAACGATGACGCTGTACACCCGAGTGATGGCGGTCATGGGGTGGGCGAGGTCATGGGCAAGGTGGGCCCGGAATGGGACTCATTTGCCCATACGGTAGCGAACCTGCGTCGGTTTCCGCGCCAAGCGCTGCTATCGCCTGGCGGGTACGGCGGCGGGTTTCTCGGTACGACCACTCGAAGTTTGCGCGGCCGGCCGCGAGGTGTCGACATACGCCGAACCCGCCGCGAAGTCGATGCCGTAGTAGCGCGAAACATCGAGTGGCACTAGGGGGGCTCCACTGGAGACCATGTTGGCCAAGCGCTCCATGAGCAACGCCGCGCCGCCCTCGTCGTTCGGTTGGTTGATCTCCGGCGAATCGAAGACCAGCAGCACTCCTTCGGCAGCTTCGGTGCCGAGGACGTCGCGAGCCATGCGGGTGAGCGCCCCCTTGGCGACGAAGCGTGGATGCACGACAACGAACAAGATGTAGTGCACTGCCCCGCGTCGGGTGTGATCGGTGAAACGGCGCTCGAAGTAAGGGCCGCTGAGGTAGCGCGTCGTCGCGATGTCGGTGGCTATGAGCACCATCGCCACCGGTTCGTCGTCAGACCAGAGCACCCACAACCGGTTGCTCGGGTCGGCGATCGCCGAGTCGAACTCCGACCGGAAGAACATCTCGCGGCTGGCCGATTCCTCCGCGGTTCGGCGGTAGGCGAGTTCGTACAAGTCCCACAAGCGCTCCAGCAGACCCCTGTCGACTGCAGCGTTATGGCGTGTGACGTACATCGATTTACTGGCCTCCCTGAGTACATACTGTTACTGCTCGCGCGGGGAAAACCACCCCTTGTGTAATTCGTCCCTTTCGTGTACCCTAATGAGGCGGTCCGGACGGGACGTGGATACACGCTGTCCGGGAATGGAGACGGGCAAGGGAGGCGTATTGAAGCGGGCGCTAGCCCCCCTCACGTGGTGGGCGGTCGGAGTCGGGTTTGCATTGGCGACAGCTGTCATCGTGCTGCCCTCGACATGGGTGGGCACCGCTGCGTACCTCTTTGCCGCCTTCGTCCTCGTCGTCGCCACCGTCGTCGCTGCCCGCGTCCACCGGGTCAACAGGAAGTTCATCGTTGCCGTCGGCGCGATCGGCGGGTTCTTCGCCGCCTCGCAGATCGTCGACAGCCTCAGCGACAGCACAGCATTCAGTCACGCGTCGGATGCGCTCGGGCTGTGCGGCTCGTTGTGCATCATCATCGCCCTCATCCACATGCTCAGCGGTCGGGCGTCCGCCAGTATTCGTTCCGTGCTCGGTGATGCCCTCATCGTCGGTCTCGGCGGGTGGTTGATCACGTGGGTCGCATTGATCGAGCCCACGCTGAAGCACCAAGGTGGGTCACTCGGCGCGTCGATTCTTGCCAATGCCTACCAACCCGTCGGCACGGTCGTCCTCTTCCTGCTCGTGCTGTTGTTGTTCTCCCGTTCCGGTAGCCGCCAGCCCGCCATCTGGCTCGTCAGCATGGCGATGGCCCTCAACCTTCTAGGTGACGTGCTGTGGGGTCTGTTCAGCGCCGGGCACATCGGTGTCGAGGCAACCAACACGGCGACGGCCGCCTACGTCGCTGCCTACTTCGCGGCGGCCGGCGCGTTCATCCACCCAACCGTGGTCTGGCTGAAGCGAACCACCAACGAACCGGCCAATCAACGCATGTTCGGCCGCCTGATCCTGACCACCTCGTCACTGGTGATCCCGATCATCGCCCTCGCCGCCACCGGGCCGGTCGACAGGACCGACGGCCTGGTTCGTT
>DATAJN010000020.1:0-3074 GCA_036262105.1 Ilumatobacteraceae bacterium | reverse complement strand
GTGTCGAGACGCTCGCCACCCCACGCATCGCGGAACACGCCGCCCGATTCGCGCACGATCAGGCTCGTCGCGGCGAAGTCCCAGATGCCACCGAACACGATGATCGATGCGTCGAGCGTCCCTTCGGCGACCATCACGGCGTCGAGGGCGAAACATTGGCTGCGAATCGTCTCGGGAAGGTGAAAGAGGCTTGGCACCGTGTTGCGCCAACCGAGCAGCAATCCCGCCCACGGAATCACGATCGTGGTCGCTTCGGCCAGCGCCGTTTGGCTGCCGCACTGCAACCGTTCTGCCGCAGCGGTGGCGTCGAACGAGCCGTCCTCGGCATGGGAGGCACTGAACGCGCCGCCACCGCGTACCGCCCACCAGCGTCGACCCCACGATGGAGCCGAGACCATTCCCAGCTCGACAGTGCCGTCGACCTCGAGCGCGATGATCGTGCCCCAACCGGGACGCCCATCGGCGAAGTTGTGTGTGCCGTCGATCCCGTCGAGGATCCATCGGCGCGTGTTGGTGCCGGGATGCGCGCCAACTTCCTCACCGAGCGCTGCGTCCTCGCCTCTGGAACGGATGAGAGCGAGCATCGCCGCCTCGACCGCACGGTCGACTTCCGACACGGGCGTGCCATCGATCTTCGTGGTCGTTCGCAGGGCCTCCGACCGGAAGTGCTCACGCGACACGGCGTCGGCAGCATCAGCCAGCCGGTGGACAAAGGCGACGTCATCAGCGGCGACCATCGGCACAGCTTTGCAGACGCCACGGCATCACGGTCGACTGAGTGGAGCTACGGTCGCCTCATGAAGATCGGGCTGTACTCGATGAACTTCGGCACCTGCGCGGATCCCGATGTCGCGGTGGCCGTCGCACAATACGCCGAAGCGGCCGGATTCGAATCCGTGTGGGTCGGTGAGCACGTGGCGTTGCCACGCCACCCTCCTGAATGGTTCACGATGCCCTGCACGCTGCCGTTCCTCGATGCGATCGTCGGGCTGTCGCTCCTTGCCACGAACACCTCGAGGGTGAAGATCGGCAGCGGCGTCCTCGAACTTCCGCTGCACAACCCGGTTCGGCTGGCCAAACAGCTCGCCAGCATCGATCGCATCTCCCACGGCCGGCTGATCGTCGGTGTCGGGGCCGGGTATCTGGAACCCGAGTTCAAGGCGATGGGTGTCGAGCTGTCGGATCGCGCCGGATGCATGGACGAGTTCGTCGACGCGATGCGTGCCCTGTGGACGATGACGGAACCAGAGTTTCACGGACGTCACGTCGACTTCGGCGGCGTCGACGCCCACCCCCGACCCGTCGATGCGTCAGGACCACCGATTCTCATCGGGGGCCTCAGCGGCCTGGCTCGGCGTCGCGCGATCCGTTCGGCCAACGGCTGGTTCGCGTACAACACCACGGTCGAGTGGACTCGTGACATCCTCGACGTCATCGCGACCGAGATGAAGGAGATCGAGCGGCCGGCCGAGCTCGGGCCGCTGGAGTTGACGGTCATCCCGGCCGGGCCGTTCGACCGAGCGACCGCCGATCAGTACGCGGAGCTCGGGGTGGACCGAGTCGTTGTACTACCTCGACCCGATGCTCCGACCGACACGCCGCACGTGCCGGTCCCCTTCGACGAGATCAGGCACACGATCGATACCGTCGCCGCGCAGCTCGGTCTCTGAACTACGGATCGGCGTTCGCCTCGCGGTCTGTCGGGTCCTCTTCGCATGGGCGCGATTCCGGAAGGTTGGTTTCGGTTGTCTCGCCCATGCAGCACCGTTGTGCGCGATACCGGATCTGCGCGTTCCGCTTCCGCGCCCATGAATCTGCGCGCGTCCAGTCACGCGCCAGAACGGGGCAGCGAGCGCCATCGTCCGCGTGGGCTGCGCGCGGGGCGAAGGTTGCCTGGCAGGGCGACTCCAGGGGCGAAACACACCTCGCACGGCGACTGGTATGTTCCCGACCCAGGCTCGCAGACACACGGAGGTCGCACGCCATGAGGCGAAGCACGGACAGAATTCTCACGACCCACGTGGGCGCGTTACCCGCGCCACACGATGTGTGGGCCCGGCGCGACGTGTCCGACGAACGCCTCCGTGAGGCGGTGGCCGAGGTGTGTGATGCGCAGCGCAATGCCGGTGTCGACTTCATCAACGAGGGCGAGCTCACCAAGGGTGGACACTGGACGGAATATCTCGCGGCGCGTCTTGGCGGATATGAACCGGCCGGGCACCCGGGCGCGCTGGGCCAATTGCTACTGGGGAGCACCGACTGGGTCGAGTTCCGCGACTTCTATCTCGCTGTGCTCCAGAACGGCACGCTGTTCGAGCAGTCCGGCGCTGCACAGCACGTGCCGGAGGGCGCCGAGGAGACGACCCAGTCTGTCGAGGACTGGGTGTGCGCTACCCCAGTCCACTATCGCGGCCAGGCCGCGCTTGCCCGCGAGATCGCCGTGATGAAGGCATCGCTGGGTGATACCCCGGTGTCGGATGCCTTCTTGACGACGACGGCGCCCCTCAGCGTCGAGCCGGGTCGTGACAAGGGCATCTACAAGACCGATGAGGAGCACATCTACGCAATTGCCGAGGCGATGCAGACGGAGTACGAGGCGATTGCCGCGGCTGGTTTCCAGGTCCAGGTCGACGATGCGTGGCTCGGCGCTTTGTGGGACCGCATCGGCATCCCAATGGGGCTCGACGGATATCGCAAGTTCTGCCAGATGCGCTGCGAAGCCCTGAACCACGCGCTGCGCAACATTCCCGAGGAACAGATCCGCTACCACCTCTGCTGGGGAAGTTGGCACGGGCCGCATTCGGCCGACCTGCCATTGCCCGACATCGTCGACATCATGCTGTCGGTGAAAGCACAGACCTATTCGATCGAGGCGGCCAACGTCCGCCACGAGCACGAGGTGGCGCTGTGGGAAGACGTCAAGTTGCCCGACGGTAAGATCCTCGCTCCCGGTGTGGTGACCCACTCGACGCCGCTCATCGAGCACCCACAGCTCGTCGCCAACCGAATCGAGCGATTCGCCAAGTTGGTCGGGCGCGAGAACGTCATCGCCTCCACCGACTGCGGGCTCGGCC
>DATAJN010000019.1:0-2218 GCA_036262105.1 Ilumatobacteraceae bacterium | reverse complement strand
CAAGGTTGCTGCGCTTCGTCGGTATTTCTCGTTCCTCCGTCAGCGTGGGTACGTCGAGCTCGACCCGACGGTTTCGCTGCGCAGCCCGGCAGGCGCCGGACGGCTTCCCCGAGTCCTCGAGCACTCCGAGGTGTCGGCGCTTCTCGACGGTCCCGCTGCAGCCGGCCACGATGCCGAGCCGGTGTGGCGACGGTGCCGCGACGATGCCGTGCTGGAAGTCTTGTACGGCAGCGGCGTTCGCGTCAGCGAGCTGTGTGGTCTCGACGTCGACGCCGTGGATCTCGCTGGCGCGGCCATCACCGTCTGGGGCAAAGGTTCGAAGGAACGGCGCGTTCCGCTCAGCGTGCCCGCTGTCGAGGCCCTGCGCGCCTGGCTGCCCATTCGCCGTCAGGTCGTGGCTGCATCAGCAGGCGTTGCGGTGTTCGGAAACGAGCGCGGCGTGCGTCTGTCACCGCGCGATGTACGTCGCATACTCGATCGTCGCAGCCAGCGGCCTACGCATCCCCATGCGTTGCGTCACAGCTTTGCCACCCACCTGCTCGACGGCGGCGCGGATCTCAGAGTGGTGCAAGATCTGCTCGGCCACAGCGACGTCGCCACCACGCAGCGGTACACCCACGTCAGCAAGCAACGGCTTCGAGCCGTCTACACCGAGGCGCACCCCAGAGCATGAGATTCGAGGACGACATCGAGCAGTGGTGGCAGCGCTGGCTCGATTCCCGCGACCCGAAGGCTCGCGATCAGATCATCGTCCACTACTCGCCGCTGGTGAAGTTCGTCGCCGGCCGCGTCGGCGCCGGCCTGCCCAACAGCGTCGACCCGGGCGACCTGGTCAGTGCCGGGGTCTTCGGGCTGATCGACGCCGTCGAACGATTCGATGCGTCACGCGGCGTCAAGTTCGAGACGTTCGCGGTGCCGAGAATTCGTGGTGCCGTCTTCGACGGACTCCGTTCGCTCGACTGGGTGCCGCGGTCGGTGCGCAGCCGCGCCCGCGAGGTCGAGTCGGCGTTCACCGAGCTCGAGAGTCGTCATGGTCGCGCGCCCACCGACGCGGAGCTGTCTGGCCACTTGAAGATCACTGCACCCGAGTTCCAGAAGTGGCTCAACTCGATTGCCTCGACAACGGTCGGCCCGCTGGATCGTGCGCTCGTCGCCGGTGCCGAGCCACGAGCGCTCAGCGGCGACATTCCCGACACTCCGGCTTCGATCGTCGAAGACCACGAGGTGAGAAGGTTGGTGCGCGGCGAAGTCAAGCGCCTTCCGGATCGCGAGAAGTTGGTGCTGTCGCTGTACTACGACGAGGGTCTGACCCTGGCCGAGATCGGCGTTGTGCTCGGAGTCACCGAGAGCCGGGTCTCGCAGATCCACACCAAGGCCGTGCTGCACCTCCGCGCCCGGTTGTCGGCGTCGGGAGTCACCTAGCCGCCGAGGACCGGCCATGATCGGCGCTATCGCCGTGCTGGCCATGCTGACGCCGTCGTGTTACCTGCCCCCGGTCACCTCGGCGATCATCGATCCCTTTCGATCACCTGCTTGCAACTACTGCCCGGGCAATCGCGGGTTGGAGTACGCGCCGGCGACAGGGTCTCGTGTAGTTGCCGCGGCACCCGGCGTCGTCGGGTTCAGCGGGGTCGTTGCCGGCGTGCGGTACCTGGTCGTCGACCAGACCGACGGTCGCACGGCAACGTACGGTCGTTTGGCGTCGGCGCTCGTTGCGGTCGGCGCAACGGTGCGTGCAGGCGAGCCGCTCGGCACGACCACAGCTCGGTTCTTCTTCGGGCTTCGCCAGGCGAATCGTTACGTCGATCCGGCGCCTTTCCTCGGTGTGGTGCGCTTTCGACCCCGGCTGATCCCGGTCGACGGATCGGCACCGCGCCCGGTCCCGCATCCGACGATGAGATGCGCCCTGCCGCCGTAGAGGTGGCCGAGCCCCAGTGCCGGCCGATAGCATGTTCGATCGGTCGTCAACTCCGACGGCCCTGACATCCTCGTCCCGCTCCGTCTGCGGTCGCCTCGGCGCCTGGAGCCCGACGCCGCCAACCGCAGAGAAGGAGTACCCATCATGGCCGTCGTCACCATGCGACAGATGCTCGAAGCGGGTGTGCACTTCGGGCACCAGACCCGCCGTTGGAACCCCAAGATGAAGCGTTTCATCTTTGGCGAGCGCAATGGCATCTACATCATCGATCTCGAGCAAACGCTCACACGCGTCGAGACT
>DATAJN010000018.1:0-7199 GCA_036262105.1 Ilumatobacteraceae bacterium | reverse complement strand
CGTTGCGGGCTGATGATCTCCATCGGCAACCCGAAGCTCTTGGCCATGGTGGTCAAGCGCTTCAGTTCCATCACGCGCTCGGGCGAACAGGCCAGCCGCAGACTGCCGACCTGGTGCCAGTCGACGGCTTGGCCGGTCTCTGCCTCCAGCCGTCCATACAGCTCGACGGAGTGCTCGAGCATGCGCGTCGTGTTGCGCGACGAACGCAGCTGGCCGACCAACCCGGCGGCGTGCCAGGTGGCGCCGTCGGTGAGTTGGTGCTGCTCGAGGAGCACCACGTCGGTCTCACCCATCGCGGCCAGGTGGTAGGCGATGCTGCAGCCGATGATGCCCCCGCCGATGATCACGATGCGTGCCTGCGACGGCACGTTGGTCTCAGTCACGGGCGGGGTCAGGCCTTGACTCGGGCGTTGGTGGGATCGTAGAAGGGGTGGAGCGAGACGTCGGTGGCGACTCGATCGCCGCCCACCTCCAACTCGTAGATACCGCCGGTGACGAAGTCGGCTGTCACGCCGTCGGGGTTGCGCACGTAGCCGTACCCGATGGATCGATCGATGGTGTAGCCGAAGCCACCGCTGGTGAGCCAGCCGACCCGCTGGCTGTCGCGGAAGATGGTCTCCCTGCCGAGCAGAACAACTGCAGGATCGCAGGTGAACCCGGCGAAGATCTTGCGAACTCCGTTCGTGCGTTGTGCCGCGACGGCGTCGCGCCCGCGGAACTCGATGCCGCTGCGCAGCTTCACCGCCCAGCCGAGGCCCGCCTCGATCGGGGTGTGGTCGGGGCCGATGTCACTTCCCCAGGCGCGGTAGCCCTTCTCCAATCGGAGACTCTCGATCGCTCGGTACCCGGCGTTGACCAACCCATGAGCCGACCCTGCCGTCATCACCGCGTCGTACACCGTGGTTGCGTACTCCACGGGTAGGTGGAGCTCCCAACCGAGCTCCCCGACGTACGTCACTCGCAGAGCTCGCACCGGGCAGCCGGCAATGCCGATGATCTGCTGGGAACCGAACGGGAAGGCCGTGTTCGAGACGTCGGCCCGAGTGGCCGCCTGGAGGATGTCGCGAGACCGTGGACCCATCAGCGACAGCACGCAGTTGGCCGACGTGATGTCGAACAGCTGCGCGTTGGAGCCCGCCGGGATCGATCGTTGGATCCAGTCGAAGTCGTGCGTGGCGAAGCCTGTCCCCGTGACGATGTAGAACTCGTCGCCGGCCACACGGCACACGGTGAGGTCGCACTGGATCCCGCCGGAGTCGTCGAGCATCTGCGTGTACGTCAGTGACCCAACCGGTTTGTCGACGTTGTTGGAACAGATCCAGTTGAGCGTGGCCAGCGCGTCGGGACCCTTCAGGACGAACTTGGCGAACGACGTCTGGTCGATCAACACGGCCGCGTTGCGTGCGGCGTGGTGCTCGCGGCCAACTGCAGCAAACCAGTTCTGTCGCTCGTAGCTGTACACGTCGTGCGGCGTCTCACCGAGTGACGCTGACGCGAACCAGTTGGGCCGCTCCCATCCGAGTTTCTCACCGAAGCATGCCCCGGCATCGAGCAGTCGCGAGTAGAGCGGCGACGTACGGCACGGCCGGCCACTGTCGTGCTCCTCGTTCGGCCAGGCCATGGTGTAGTGCTTGCCGTACGCCTCGAGCGTGCGGGTGCGCACCCAGTCGGTGTCTTGGTGTGGCCGGCCGAAGCGACGGATGTCGACGACCCACAGGTCGTAGGGCGCGACGCCGCGGTGCACCCACTCGGCGAGGGCCATGCCTGCGCCGCCACCGGCGGCAATGCCGAACGCGTTGAACCCTGCGCCGACGAAGAAGTTCTTCAGTTCCGGTGCCTCGCCGAGAATGAAGTTGCCATCGGGAGTGAAGCTCTCCGGGCCGTTGATCAACTCGTTGATGCCGGCTGTCTGCAACGGGGGGACCCGGCCGATCGCCAGTTCCATGGTCGGCGCGAAGTGATCGAAGTCGGAATCGAGCAGCTTGAAGTTGAGATCATCAGGGATCCCGTTCGTCGCCCAGGGGACGGGATTCGGCTCATAGCCGCCCATCACCAGTCCACCAACCTCTTCCTTGTAGTACGTGAGCCGATCGGGGTCGCGCAGCGTGGGCAGATCGCGCGGCACCTCGGGTGTGAACGGCGTAGTGATCACGTATTGGTGCTGCACCGAAACGAGCGGCACGTTGACCCCGACCGTCGCGGCGAGTGCGCGTGTCCATTGGCCGGCGCAGCACACGACGAGGCTGCACTCGATGCGCCCCTGCGACGTGACGACAGCCTTGATCACACCGTCGTCGACCTCGATGCCGACGACCTCGGTGTCTTCGCAGATGGTGACCCCGGCCTGGCGAGCGCCGCGCGCCAGCGCCATCGTGATGTCGGTCGGGTTGGCCTGACCGTCTGTCGGCAGGAACGCCGCACCGATCACGTCGTCGACGGTCATCAACGGCCACAGGTCTTGCGCCTCGGTGGGTGACAGCAGGTGCATCTCCAAACCGAACGACTTGGCCGTGGTCGCCTGACGCTTCACTTCGCTCCACCGCTCGGCATTGCACGCCAGGCGGAGGCCGCCGTTCATCTTCCATCCGGTGGCTTGGCCGGTCTCCTCCTCGAGCCGTTTGTAGAGGTCGACGGAGTAACCGAGAAGCTGCGTGATGTTGGCGCTGCTGCGCAGCTGGCCGACGAGCCCGGCGGCATGGAACGTCGATCCCGACGTCAGCTTGTGGCGCTCGACCAGCACGGTGTCGGTCCAGCCCAGCTTGGCGAGGTGATAGGCCGTCGAGCTCCCGACGATGCCCCCGCCGATGATCACCGCCTTCGCCGAACTCGGTTGGTCCGTCACTCCCTGCCCTTCCCGTATCTCCCCAGGGTATGACTAGCATCGGCGGCGTGGGGGACACCAACTCGTCGATATCCGTGCGCGGCATGTGGAAGGTGTACGGCCCGAAGCCCGAGCGGATCGTCGGATCTGAGCTCGCCGACCTGCCGCGCAAACAACTCCACGCCGAGACCGGCAACGTCGTGGCGATGCGCGACATCGACATGGACGTCGCCCCCGGTGAGGTGTTCGTCGTGATGGGGTTGTCGGGCAGCGGAAAGTCGACGTTGATCCGTTGCCTCACGCGCTTGATCGAGCCGACCGTCGGCACTGTTCGCATCGGCGACATCGATGTGACGAAGGCCGACAAAGACACCTTGCTCGACGTGCGTCGCAACAAGGTGTCGATGGTGTTCCAGCACTTCGGCCTACTGCCGCACCGCACCCTCACCGACAACGTCGCTTTTGGCCTCGAGGTCCGCGGGGTCGACAAGGCCGCCCGCCGTCGCAAGGCCAACGAAACACTCGAACTGGTCGGTTTGTCGGAGATGGGCAGTTACCGCCCTCACCAGCTCAGCGGCGGCCAACAGCAGCGCGTCGGTTTGGCTCGGGCACTGGCCACGGATCCCGACATCTTGTTGTTCGACGAGCCGTTCTCGGCGCTCGACCCGCTGATTCGCCGCGACATGCAGGACGAGGTCATCCGACTTCGTCACGAAGTCAGCAAGACGATGGTGTTCATCACCCATGATCTGTCCGAGGCGCTACGGCTCGGTGATCGCATCGCGATCATGCGTGACGGTAAGTTCGTCCAAGTCGGCACGCCCGAGTCGGTGGTCGTCGAGCCCGCCGACGAGTACGTCGAGAACTTCGTGCGTGACGTACCACGATCGTTCGTCGTCCCCGTCGAGCGTGTGATGCGTGATCCCGATGGCGAAGCGCAGTTCTGCGGTTCGGTGTCGGTCGGCACCAAGGTGCGCGACATCGTCACGCTCGTCGCCCACTCCGAACTCCCTGTTCAGGTTGTCGACGAGTCGGGGCGGCAAGTCGGATGCGTCGACCGTGTGCACGTGTTGTCGCTGATCGCCGGTAGCGAACCGTGAGCCAAGCAGTACTTCCCGCCGTGCCTGCGCCGGCGGCGCTCTTCGGGCGCACCACCGCTCGGCTCGTCGGTGTCGCCGCGTTCATCACCGGGATCGTCGTCTACAAGGTCACCCGGCAGCAGGACGTGCCGTCGTGGCTCGACCTTCACGTTCAGCGGCACGCCCAATCGGTCTACCACTGGATCACCCAGAACACCGGCCGCAACTGGTTCCTCGATGCAATCAAGTCGATCGGCTCCGGCATCACGTGGTGCGTCAACCGCGCCCTGTCGCTGTTGCGGTTGTTGCACTGGACCGGCGTCGCCGGCCTCGTCTTCGTCATCGGGTTCCTGCGGGCCGGGTGGCGCACTGCCGTCATCGCGACAGCGTCGATCTTCGCCGTGGGGCTCTGTGGTTTCTGGGATCTGACGATGGTCACGCTGGCGATCATGATCGTCGCCGTCGCCTTCGCCATGCTGATCGGCGTCCCGCTCGGCATCTGGTCGGGTCTGTCCGACAAGGCAGAACGACGCCTGCGGCCGCTGCTCGACACAGCGCAGGTGTTACCCGCGTACGTGTACTTGATCCCGTGCGTAGCGTTCTTCGGCATCGGCAGGCCTGCGGCTGTCGTGGCGACGTTGATCTACGCCGTGCCACCGGCCGTGAGGCTCACCAGTCTCGGTCTTCGCCAGGTCCCCATCGTGTCGACCGAGGTCGGCCTGTCGTTCGGCGCCACCGGCTCCCAACTGCTCGGCAAGGTGCAGTTGCCGTTGGCCCGCCGCACCGTGCTGCTCGGCCTCAACCAGGTGATCATGATGGCCTTCGGCATCGTCGTGATCGCCTCGCAGATCGGCACCGGCGACGTCGGCGGCGAGGTGCTCCGGGGTTTGCAGAAGCTCGACGCCAAGCTGGCCTTCTCGGCCGGTTTCTGCATCGTGTTCGCGGCCATCGCCTTGGATCGCATCACGACGGGTGAGCGCAGCATGCAAAGGAGCAGACCGATGCCTGCAATCTTCGCCGATCGGCGGGTGTTGTGGGGCATGGGGCTTGCCGTGACTGTGATTGCGGCTTTTGCGGCGAAAGTGGTCGATGCGCAGGCATTTCCGTCGTGGCGCATCGGGCTCGGCTCGTGGGCCAAGTCGGTGATCAACTGGTTGAACGGACACATCCGCCGTCGTGTGCCCCTCATCGGGGGTACTTCATCGATCAGCGACTTCCTGGTTCGCGACATCCTCGATCCCATTCGCGGCGTGCTGCAGTCGGCGGCGTGGTGGTTGGTCGTTGCCCTCGTCGCGCTGCTCGGCTGGGTCAGCAAGGGTTGGCGCCTCGCCTTGCTCTGTGGATTGGCGTTCATGGGCATCGCCGCTATGCACAACTGGGACCTGGCCATGGACACTCTCAGCCAGGTCTTGGTCGCTGTCGTCATCAGCGTCTGCCTCGCCGTGCCCATTGGTGTCTGGGCCGGCAGGTCGCGCTGGCTCGAGGCGGCGTTGCGCCCGTTCCTCGACACTGCCCAGGTGCTTCCTCAGTTCGTGTACCTGGTGCCGGTCGTCTTCTTGTTCAACGTAGGGCGCACGCCTGGTGTCATTGCTGCCGTGATCTACGCCTTACCGCCCGGCATCCGCCTGGTGACACTCGGGTTGAAGGAGGTACCGATCGCACCACGCGAAGCGGCGATCTCGTTCGGTGCGACTCCTCGTCAGGAGCTGGTCAAGGTGCAGCTGCCCCTGGCTTTCAAGTCGATCATGCTCGGCATCAACCAGGTGATCCTGATGGTGCTGGCCACGGTGATCATCGCCGGTCTGATCGGCGGCGGCGCGCTCGGGCTCGAGGCCCTCGGCGGATTCACCAAACCGAACATCAAGATGGGTGACGGCGTGGCAGCCGGGGTGAGTATTGTGCTTCTGGCGATGGTGCTCGATCGACTCACCCAGGCTTGGGGCAGCCGGTCGGCGCAAGAACCTGGCTCAACGTGAACGTGCTCCGAGACTCGGAGCCAAAGGGGAGAACATGAGAACAAGGAATCGTCCATCCGTTCGCCTGGCGATGGCTACCGTGGCTGTAGCGCTGGTCGCTGTGGCTTGCGGTAGCGACAGCAAGGCCAGCGATGCCACCAGCGCGCCTGCGGCTACGGGCCCGGCGACCGGCGCAGTCGGCACCAACCCAGCCGCCGGCAGCGGTGCAGCTATCAAGATTGCCGTCAATGCGTGGACCGGCTCGGCGGTCAATGCCAACGTCGCCAAGATCGTGCTCGAGACCAAGCTCGGCACGCCGACCACACTGGTCGACCTCGACGAGAACGCAGCCTGGGTCGGCCTCGACTCCGGCGATCTCGACGCCAACCTCGAGATCTGGCCGTCGGGTCACATCGCCGACTACAAGACCTACATCACCGACAAGAAGAGCGTCGTCGACATCGGCAAGCTGGGCCCGAACGCCAAGATCGGTTGGTACGTTCCCAAGTTCGTCATCGATGCCCATCCCGAGTTGACGTCGTGGGAGGCGTTCAAGGATACAGCGACGGCCAAGCTGTTCGCCACCGCCGAGACCGGCAACCTCGGCCAGTTCTTGATGGGCGATCCGAGCTATGTGAGCTACGACGAGCAGATCATCAAGAACCTCAACCTGCCGCTGAAATTCGTTGTCGCCGGTTCCGAGGCTGCACTGCTCACCGCCATCGACCAGTCGATCGCCGATCAGAAGCCATTGCTGCTGCAGTTCTGGAGGCCGCACTGGAAGCTGCTCACGACCGATCTCGTCGAGATCAAGTTGCCCGACGTGACCGATGCCTGCTTGGCGTCGGCCGCAGCCAAAGACGGCAAGTACGCGTGCGACTACGCCCCCGACGTGCTCTACAAGGCAGCCAACGCCGGCCTCGAGAAGAAGAACAAGAAGGCGTTCGACTTCCTGTCAAAGCTGCAGCTGACCAACGAGCAGCAAAGCGAGATCGCCGGCTACGTCGACCGCGACAAGATGGATGCCGCCGCCGCTGCCCAGAAGTGGATCGACGCCAACCCCGACGTCGTCAACGGCTGGCTCGCCTGACCTCCTGACCCTTCACCCATCGAACTTTGTCGCTGCGACCGTGCTCAACACGTTCGCAGCGACAAAGTTGGGTCTTCAGAGCCTGTGCCGGAAGAACGGCACGGGCTCGGGGGCGAGGGGTGTGTTGCCGAGGATCAGGTCGGCGGCCTTCTCGGCCATCATCATCACCGGCGCGTAGATGTTGCCGTTGGTGACGTAACGCATCGCCGATGCGTCGACCACCCGCAAGCCCTGCATGCCGTGCACCCGCATGG
>DATAJN010000017.1:0-3194 GCA_036262105.1 Ilumatobacteraceae bacterium | reverse complement strand
CGCCGTTCATGACTTACCTGGTACTCGCTGTGCTCGGTTGCAGCGCGCAGGCCGGCGTACACCGAAGTCACTTCCTCGTCGAGCAGAGCCGGCAGGATTCGGCGACCCTTGGCGAGCAGGTTGTCGATCCCGGCGCGCGTCGAGCCTGTGGCCGACTTGTCGTCGATGTCGTCGGCCGTCGGGCCGAGCATGACGTTTCCGAACACCGTCGGGGCCATGAGGACGCCCTTGGTGTGCGCCGTCGGGACGGGCAGCAACGTCCGAGTGAGCAGTGGTCTGGCCAGCTTGTCGAAGACGATGAGCTCGCCGCGGCGTGGCCGGATCGTGAACCCGTCGAGACCGAGCAACCGGTGAAGCTCGTCACCGTGAAGCCCTGCGGCGTTGACCACGAAACGGGAGCGGATGCGATCACCGCGAGCCGTCGTGATCGTCGTGACCTCCGAACCCACCGCACACGACACCACCGCGTGGTTCGTCAGGATGCTCGCGCCGTTGGCCGCGGCCTCGTAGGCGAAGGCCAGCGGTGTCGACCATGGATCGATGATGTGTTCATCGGGCACCATCATCCCGCCAGTAGCTCCGGACCCGAGATGAGGTTCCATGGCGTATGTCGCGTCGGCGTCGACGACCTCCGTGTGGTCGTAGCCGTTGACGCGCGCCTTCGCGGCCAGGTTCGGAAGCGATGCGGCCTGCTCGTCGTCCCACGCCACCAGCAGGGCCCCGGTCTCCTCGATGGAGATACCGACCGTTGGCGCGTACTCCCGCAGCAGCGAGTACCCGCGAGCAACGAGTCGCGCTTCCAGAGTTCCCGGCGTGGCGTCGAACCCGGTGTGCAGGATGGCTGTGTTGGCCTTGCTCGTGCCTGCCCCGACATCTGGCCCGGCTTCCAAGAGCACGACGGCGAGTTCGTGATGTGACAGCAGGCGGGCGACCGCGCAGCCGACAACTCCACCGCCGACGACGGCTACGTCGTACACCATCGTGTCGGTGGCGCCGCTCATAGATCCATCGTTGCTGTCGCGACCCGGTGCCACCCGGCCAGACGCGCTGCCGCCTCGTCCGACCCGATCCGCGGTTCGACCACAACATCTGGGTGCCACTCCGAAGCAGCGAGTTGCACCTGTGAGACGCCACTGGCACCCAGATCGGCGAAGGCGGCGACACCCAGCGCGGTGGCGTGCGGAGATGGGTACACCTCCACCGGTGCTTGCAACAGGTCGGCCTGGGTCTGCAGCAGCAGGCGGCTGCGTGTCAGGCCGCCGTCGACTCGGAGTCGGGTCAAGGGTGTACCGAGGTCGCGCCCGGCCGCTTGGGCCAGCAGCGCAACCTGGGCGGCAATGCCCTCGATTGCGGCGCGCACCAAGTGGCCGCGTTCCGTGCCGAGCGTGAGGCCCGTGAACGCCGCTTTGGCCTGCGGCTTCCAGTACGGCGCGGCGAGTCCGGCGAGGGCAGGCACGAAGGTGACGCCGCCCGCGGCGTCGACTGTGTCGCCGACACGATCGAGGTCGGCGGGCTCTGAGATGATTCCCATGTGGATCAACCACGTCACTGCGGCACCGACGGTGTACACCTGACCGTCGAGGCAATACGTGGGTTGTGGCCCGATTCTCCAGGCCGGGCAGCCGACAAGACCGTTCGTCGACCTGGTCGGCCGATCGCCGGTGCAAGCCAACATGAACGCCCCCGTGCCGTAGGTGCACTTGGCTTCGCCCGCCTCGCGGCAGTGCTCGGCGAACAGCGCCGCCTGCTGATCGACGCACGTCCCCGTCACCGGAACGGACGGGCCGAACAGATCGCAGTCACCGAGCTTGTCTGCATTGCCGACGACAGTGGGCAGCGTCGCCGGGTCGATGCCGAAGATCTCGCACGCCTGGTTGCTCCACTCCGCGGTGTCGAGATCGAGCAGCAACGACCGCCCGGCTGTGGCCACATCGGTGGCGAACGCCCCACACATGCGACTCAGCATCCAAGTATCGGTCGTGGTGATCGTGAGCCCTTCACCGATCAGTTCCTGTAACCACACCATCTTCGGAGCGACGAAGTACGGGTCGAGCTGCAGGCCGGTGTGCTCGGCGAGGAAGTCGGCGTGCTCTCGGAGACGGTCGCAGATCACCTCGGACCGGCGATCCTGCCAGACGATCGCCGGTCCGCTCGGAACTCCGGTTGTTCGATCCCATGCCATCACCGTCTCGCCTTGGTTGGCCAGACCGATCGCCGCGAGGGTGGGGTTGCCTGCGGCAGACATCGCTTCGCGACCGGCGGCCAGCACGCTCTGCCACAACTCCTCCGGGTCGAGCTCGACAGCACCGTCGGGTGAAGCCACGACGCGGATCGAGGCTTCGGCCAACGACAACACCTCGCCACCGGCAGAAACGACGACTGCCTTTGTGGCCGAGGTGCCCTGATCGATCGCCAACACCGTCACGGGGCGACACTATTACGGCACGGTTGACGGCCCTCTACAGTCGCGGGTGATGGCATTCAATGGCTTTCCGAACGAGGCGGTGGAGTTCTACGAGGGGCTCGTCGCCGACAACAGCAGAACCTATTGGCAGGCGAACAAGGCCGTCTACGAGCGAGCCGTCAGAGCCCCGATGACTGCGTTGCTCGACGAGCTCTTCGAGTACGGCCCGTATCACGTGTTCCGTCCGAACAGGGACGTTCGCTTCTCGAAGGACAAGGCGCCGTACAAGGATCACATCGCTGCCTATGGCGAGTCGGAGGGTGGCGCAGGCTTCTACGTGCAGTTCTCGGCGGCCGGGATGGTGGCGGGGTCCGGCTACTACCACATGGCCAGTGACCAGCTCGACAGATTCCGTGAAGCCCTCGACGGCGACAGCGTCGGCGCCGAGATCGTTGCCATCACCGATCGGTTGCGGGCCAAAGGATTGGAGATCACAGCGATCGGATCATTGAAGACTGCACCGCGTGGCTATTCCCGCGACCACCCGCGCATCGAGTTGCTGCGACTGAAGGGACTCGTTGCGACGCGCCACTGGAAGCCGGCGAAGTGGATGCAGACGAAGGCCGTGGTCGAGCGAGTACGCGACACGTGGTTGGCTGCCGCACCGGTAAACGCTTGGCTCGATGCCCATGTCGGGCCATCGACCCTCGCGCCCGACGAGGACGAACTGGCGCGCTTCTAGCTCGTCAGCGGCTCAGCGCGGTGTGACGAATCGACATGTCGGCCCGCT
>DATAJN010000016.1:0-3883 GCA_036262105.1 Ilumatobacteraceae bacterium | reverse complement strand
GCTTCTCGAGCCCGAAGAAGATGGCACCGGCGCGAATCAGGCCGATCCAGTCGCGAGCCTCGAGCAGCCGCCTGTCCTCGGTGGAGAGGCCGAACTCGTCGTACACGGACGCAGCGTCGGTCAGGAAGCGCTCGCGCACGGGCGGCTTGGTGAGGTCGTGGAGGAACGCGTTGAGTTGGTATGCGCGCGCCGCGGTCTCGAGCGTGAACGGATACGTTCCAGGCAATTCTTCGATGCCGGCGAGCTGGGCGTCAACCAGTTGGCGCTGGGCAGCGACCTCCTCGTCGCCGGGTGTGTGTTCGTTCTCGTAGATGACGGTGGCAAGGTTGGTCATCGACGGGTGGTAGGTCGCGCGATGAAGCACCCGCACGTTGCTCGAGAGCGCGCCGCGCATGATCAGCCACATGATGACTTCTGTGCCTTCGGCACCGCCAAGCTCGGCATACTCAGCGTGAGTCAGAGCGGTGAGTGACTCTGGCTGACTTTCGAGCAGGTCCAGGAATCGGTCGTCCCACTCAGGGTTGTTGAAGCCAGCGCGTTCGCCGTGCACCTGATGCGAGAGGCCGCCTGTGGCGACCACCGCAACCGAGAGGTCCTCGTCGTAGCTCTCGATAGCGCGGGCGAGCCCACGGCCGAGGTCGTAGCATCGGCGAGCGGTCGGAATCGGAAACTGCAGGACACCCACCTGCAGTGGGATGACCGCACCCGACCACCGGGTGCCGCGGTCGGTCATCATCGACAAGGGGGAGAACATCCCGTGGTCGATCGGCTTGTTGCGGAAGAACGAGATGTCGAACTCATCGGCCATCAGTGACGCGCCGATATGCCGCGCAAGCGCTGCGTGTCCCTTGACGGGAGGATGATCGCGCGGTCCACCACCTTCATCGGCGACCACGTACTGGTCGTCAACGCCGAGGACGAACGGAGAGTAGTGATCGAAGAAGAACGATGTGATGTGGTCGTTGTAGATGTGCACGATCACATCGGGATCGACATCGTCGAGCCATTGTGCGACCGGCTCGAACATGGCGAATATCGGGCCCCAGACTGTGGAATCCGGTGACTGAGTGTCCTTGGCGAATCCCACCTGCGGTGAATGCGATGCCCCGATCCCGGCGACTATCCGTGCCATGACTGCCATTCAACATCATTCGGGCGGCGATGATGCAGTCGCCAGAGGTCAGCGAGTGCCGGGCAGCCCGAGCTCGGCCCAGTGCGTCAGCACGGCGACCACGGAATCGAGGTGGGCGCGCATTGCGTTCTGGGCGCGAGCCGCATCGCCTTCGACGATTGCGTCAACGATGGCGACATGCTGTGGCAACGACTCGGCGGCCCTCCCCGGAACGAGGGCTAACCGGAACTCGTGGTGTACCGCACGGTTGCGTAGGTTCTGGACGACGTCGGCGGCGATTTCGTGTCGGCTGATCTCGTGGATGCGACGATGCAAAGCGGTGTTGAGCTCGCTGTAGCGGGCCAGCTGCCGTGCTTCCACGGACTCACGCATCTGTCGGATCAGCTCGAGCAGCTCGTGGCGCTGTCCGGTGGTGGCTTGCGCAGCGGCGCGGGCCGCCATGAATCCTTCCAGCAGGGCGCGCACCTCAGTGATGCGGATCGCTTCGGTGAGATCGACCCGGCGAACGATTGCTCCCCGGTTGGGCTCGTGGTCGACCAGGCCCTCCTTCACGAGCTCGCCAATCGCAATTCGCACGGTGGCCCGGCTGACCGAGTACTGCTCGGCCAGTTGGAGCTCGATCAGGCGAGTCCCCGGCAGCAGCGTGCCGTCCAGGACCTGGGTGCGCAGCAGCTCGACCGTAGACCGACTCACAGGGGCGGAGCGCATTCGCTACAGTCTCGCGGATGTCGCCAATGTTGTCGACAGTTGCACGAGAGGGTTGTTGACATGCCAACAGGTGCCAACCAACACGTGATCGTCCGCAGCATCGAGCGGGCTGCGCCCGACGTCGTAGCTGGGCTCGGTCACTGTGGCAGCGCCACCGTTCACGAGGCCCAGGGTCGCCGGGGCTTCGCGGGTGAGGCGTTGCGGCCGATCCAACACGACGTGCGCTTGGCCGGATCCGCGGTCACGGTGTCGTGCCACCCGGGCGACAATCTCATGATCCACGCCGCTGTCGAGTGCTGTCGAACCGGCGACGTCCTCGTCGTCACCAACACCGCACCATCCACGCACGGCATGTTCGGCGAACTCCTCGCCACATCACTGATGCAACGCGGCGTGCGTGCGCTCGTCATCGATGCAGGGGTGCGCGATACCTACGAGCTGCGGCAGATGGGCTTCGCGGTGTGGTCCCGATACGTGTCGTGCCAAGGGACGGTGAAGGCGTCGCCTGGGTCGGTGAACGTGCCAGTTCTGCTCGGTCGACAAGTTGTCAATCCGGGCGATGTCGTCGTGGCAGACGACGACGGTGTCGTGATCGTGTTTCGCGAGGAGGCAGCGGCGGTCCTCGAATTGTCCAGGGAGCGCGAGTCCAAAGAGGCTGACACCCGACGCCGTCTGAGCGCCGGGGAGTTAGGTGTCGACATCTACGGCTTGCGCTCGCCGCTCGAATCACTCGGCGTGCGCTACGTCGACTGAGTGCTGCTTTGACCGTCATCGCTGTGTTCGGTCTCGGAGAGGCCGGGTCGCGCATCGCCACCGATCTCGCCGCCGCCGGCGCCGAAGTGCGCGGCTACGACCCTGCCGCCGTCCCCACTCCCGCCGGGGTGCACCGAACGGAGCAGCCCGATGACGCGGTGGTGGACGCGGACCTCGTGCTGGCCATCACTGCAGCAGCTGACGCGCCGGGTGCGTTGATGCAGGCGATCTCCGCGATTGGCAGCGGCTCCATCTACGCCGACCTGAGCACCGCACCGGCGTTGCTCAAGCAGTCGCTCGCCGCAACCGCGGAAGGCGCTCACTTGCGATTTGTCGATGTTGCATTGATGGCCATCGTGCCCGGTCGCGGGGCCCGCACGCCTTCGTTGGCGAGTGGATCGGGCGCCGCGGCCTACGGCACCGCGTTCGCCGCGCTCGGCTTCGAATCCGTCGAAGTGATCTCGGCCGAGGCTGGCGACGCAGCCACACGGAAACTTCTGCGCAGCATCTTCATGAAGGGCTTCGCAGCGGTGATCATCGAAGCGATGACCGCCGCCGAGGCGGCTGGACAGCGAGACTGGCTGTGGGGCAACCTCGTGGACGAGATCAGCGCCGCCGGCGCGCCGATGTTGTCACGCCTTGTGCGTGGCACCGGCCCGCACGCGGTTCGCCGCCTTCATGAGATGGAAGCCAGCGCGGCGTTGATCACCGGGCTTGGCATCGACCCGATCATGACCGACGCCACCGTGGCCTCGCTCCTCCGAGTCATCCGCGACGGCCTGCCGGACATCCCCGTCGTGCCCGACGAGTAGCGCGCCAGGTTCACGCCGTGAGGCGGGGGAACACTCGACGGGTGTTCGACTCGAAGATGGCCTGGCGTGCCTCTCCGTCGATGTCCGCGGCATCGATGTACCGCCGCGTGTCGTCAAAGTAGTGACCGGTCTGCGGATCGATGCCCCGAACCGCGCCGACCATCTCGGACGCGAAGAGAACGTTTGACGGCGGGATCACGCGCAGCAACAGATCGATGCCGGCCTGGTGATACACGCACGTGTCGAAGAAGATGTTGTCGAGCACGAGCTCTTCGAGCGGTGCCATCTTCAAGTCCTGGACGATGCCGCGGAACCGACCCCAGTGGTATGGAACTGCGCCGCCCCCGTGCGGGATGATGAACCGGATCGACGGGAAGTCGCGCAGCACGTCGCTCATCAGCAGCTGCTGGAATGCGGTGGTGTCTGCACCGAGGTAGTGAGAGCCGGTGGTGAAGAAGTGGGGATTGCACGACTGTGA
>DATAJN010000015.1:0-2736 GCA_036262105.1 Ilumatobacteraceae bacterium | reverse complement strand
CCCACCGGTCCGCACCCCACGATCAGTACCTCCACCTGGTCGGGAACCATCAACAGCCCCTCAGAGCACCGGGCGGTAGGTCGGCCCGCCCTCGGCGAGCAGACGCTCGGCCTCAGCGAAGATGGACTCCGCGCTCTGGTCGAGATCGATGGTCTTGCGGAACGGCTGTGCGACATCCATGCCCGTGCGCCAGTACACCTCGCCGCGGTTGCCTTCAGGGTCGAAGAAGTAGATGCCGAATGCGTTCCCGTGGGTCACGACCTGCTGCAGCGGCACGCCCTCGGCGTCGAAGATGCGCTTGAACTCGAGCAATGCTTCCAGGCTGTGGACTCGCCACGAGATCTGGTGGGTCTGGCGGGTTTCGAGCGGTGCAGTCCTCCCGGTCGCAAGCACCATCTCGTGATGCTCGGCTTCGGGACGGGCGCTGAGGAAGACCATGCCGATCTCCAGGTCCTCGTCGGTGACGGTGAGTCCCAGTACCCGAGTGTAGAAGTCACGCATCTTCGCCAGGTCGTTGACCCAGACGCCCGTGTGTCCGAGTTCCGCAATCCGCAGATTCGTCGGCCGCCTCGCAGCGTCTGTCGGCTCCATGCTTTCCTCTCTCGGTTCGTACTCGCCGCTGCCGATCCCGGACGGTGAAGTCGCTGCAACACGCGTACCCGGCCATTGTCTCCAGTCTCCACCACACTGGACTCACCGTTGAAGTCGTAGTCCCGCTGCGGCGTCACTCCGCTTCGGCGTACGTGATGCGGCGGCCACGGCTCACGAGCGATCGGCTTCTTTGCCTCGATCAGCATGACGTCGCCTTCATGGCTCGCAACCTACGCGCTCAGGCCCAGCACGCGGAGTGCATTGGCCTTCAGCACCAAGAGTCGCACCTCAGGTTTGATGTCGAGGGTTTCGAAGCTGGCCAACCAGCGGTCGGGTGAGAGGACCGGATAGTCGGAGCCGAACATCACCTTGTCGCGCAGCAGGCCGTTGATCGCCCTGACCAGTTGTTCGGGGAAGTACTTCGGCAACCATCCGGAGAGATCGATGAAGACGTTGGCCTTGTGGGTGGCCATCGAGATCGCCGAGTCCTGCCATGGCACTGATGGGTGGGCGAGGATGATGGGTAGGTGGGGGAAGTCGGCGGCGACATCGTCGAGCAGCATCGGATCGCTGTAGCGCAACTTGATGCCTCGGCCGCCAGGGAGACCGGCCCCGATGCCCGTCTGCCCGGTGTGGAACACCGCCGGGAGCCCGGTCTCTTCGATGGCCGCATACATCGGGTAGTAGGCGCCGTCGTTGGGTTGAATGGCCTGCAGGCTGGGATGGAACTTGAAGCCCCGCGCGCCGCGCGCCGCGAACTTGCGAACGCGTGCGACGGCATCGTCGCCCCGCGGGTCGACCGAAGCGAACGGGATGACGATGTCGGCGTGCTCCGCGGCGCGGTCGATGATCTCTTCGCTCGACAGCGCGGGGCGCCCCATCGCTGTAGTGGCATCGACGGTGAACACCACCACTCCGATGTGGCGAGCACGGTAGTAGTCGGCGAGATCGTCGACCGTGGGGGTTCGATTGTCGCCCGACTTGAAGTACTTCGCCGACGCGTCCATCAGTTCCTGGTCGAGCGAACAGCATCCTGCGGCGTCCTGCTCGACGTGGGCGTGGGTGTCGATCGCCACGAGCGAATCGAGGGCCCAAGGCATTCGCGGCTCCTTCCGGGGACGTTCTCGACCGAGCCCCTGGCGATGATCAACGCTTCCAGCAGCCGGTATCGGTCTTCAATCATCGCGGCGTGGTCAATGCCTTGCAACCGGTTGGTGACGTGCCCCGGCAGTTCGGCTCGGATCCGATCTGTACATGAAGAACGGTTCTCGGAGAGGGGCATGACCGCCGCGACGCGACCCAGATGGATGAGCACGCGATCAAGCCGGCGGTGGCCGATATTCCATGAGCAGCATGCTGGCGTCGTCACGAAGACCCGTGGGGGAGAAGTTCAGGATGTTGTCGGCAAGATGCCGAACAGTCTGTTGGACAGGCAGGTTCTCCAACGACGCTCGGACCAGCAGGTCGGCCAATCGATCCTCCCCGAAAAAGGATCCGTCCGAGGATCGAGCCTCGGTGATGCCGTCGGTGTAGAACAGCACTCGGTCGCCAGGCTGGAGAGTCTCCTCGGCCACCTCGACGACCGGACACCGAGCCCGAACGGTCGTGATGGCTTGCAGAGCAGCAATCCGGCGTAGGTGCCGTTGCGCACGAGCATCGGGAGAACATGACCGGCATTGATCCACGTGAGATCGCCGCTCTGCAGGTCCAACGTTCCGATGAGGCCGGTGACGAAATACGAGTTGCCGAACTGCATCGCGATCGAGCGGTCGGCGTCTTCGTACGCGGCGGCAATGCTCGCCTTGGCGCGCCGGGAGTTCCGCAGACTGTTGATCGCAGCCGCTGACATCAGCACCGCAGACATGCCGTGGCCCACCGCATCAACCATGGTGAAGTCGACACGTGACGTGTCGAACGCGTAGTCGAACGAGTCCCCACCGATCTCGTATGCGGGCTCGAGGATGCCACTGACCGCAACCCGTTCGGTCGAGCATGCCAGCGGCGGTAACAGGTCCCACTGCACCTCCGCCGCGGCCGACAGTGGTTCTGATCGGCGAGCACGATCGGCGGTGTCCGTGTAACGACCCTTGATGATCCACGCCATCACGAAGATCGCGACGATGGGGTCAAGAAGTTGTTCTGGGA
>DATAJN010000014.1:0-7648 GCA_036262105.1 Ilumatobacteraceae bacterium | reverse complement strand
GGTCAGCACCGGCTTGAACAGATCGCCGAGCTTGTCAACTCGCTCGAGGACATCGGCGTAAGTGAACTTCAACGCAGCGTCACCCGCCGCGCCCGCCTCGACCTCGGCCCACGTCACCGGCGTCGACACGGTCGGCTCCGGTCGGGCCCGCATCGAGTAGACGCCGATCGTCGTCTTGAACCTGGCATTCTGGCTCCAGTCGACGAAGATCTTGCCCGGCCGCTCGACCTTGGCCATCACCGTCGTCACTCGATCACGGTGTTGACGTTCCAGCACCTGACCAACTGCCAAGGCGAAGTCGGCGGTGCCGTCGTGCGTGCACGGAGTGTTGAGCGGGACGTACATCTGCAGACCCTTCGATCCCGACGTCTTGCACCAGCCCTCCAAGCTCACCGCCGCCAACACGTCACGAACCCAGAGGGCGATCTCGCAGCATTCCTTCATGGCTGCCGGAGCACCTGGGTCGAAGTCGAAGACCATCGCCAACGGCGTCTCCAGGTCGGCAGCCACCGACATCGGCACGTGGAGTTCGAGCGCAGCCATGTTGGCCGCCCAAACGAGCGCGGCCGGCTCGTCGAACCGGCAGTAGCCGATGTCCCCGTTGCGATCGCCCGGCCCGACTGCCGTCGGTATCCACGACGGTCGATGCTTCGGGCATCGCTTCTCGAAGAACCCCGACTTGTCGACTCCATCGGGAAAGCGCTTCAAGGTGATGCATCGCCCGGCCAGGTGCGGCACCATCACAGGAGCTATCCGCGCGTAGTAGTCGATCGCCTCGCCCTTGGTGGTGCCCGTCTCGGGATACAACACCTTGTCGAGGTTGGACAGCGAGAGCTCGCGCTCGCCGACCCGAACAACGGTGCCACCACTCATGGTTCGAGATTAGGCGATGAGATGCCCGCGATCCGATGCGGCTATGCCGACTTGCGCACCCGCCGTGGCTTGGCCGGAGCGTCGCCCGACGAGATCACTTCGAGGTCGGGACCGCCCGCAGGATGGCGGCTGCGGGCGGCCTTCGCTGCCTTCACACTGGCCTCCAGCGCTGCCATGAGATCGACCACCTGCGGCGCGGCAGCGGCCGGCTCGGGAGCTTCGAACTGCTCGCCCGCGGCCTTGCGCTCGATGAGGTCGAGGACCTGCTGACGGTAGGCATCGTGGTACTTGGATGGATCGAAGTCGGCTGACAACGACTCGACCAGCGCCTCGGCCATCTTCACTTCCTTGGCGCTGACCTCGATCGTGTTGAGGACGTCGAGCTCCTCGATCGAATCGACCGGCACGACCTCGTCGGCGAACACCATGGTGCTCATGAGCAACGTGCCCTCGGAGGCTCGAACCGCGGCGACGTACTGCTTGTTGCGCATCACGAAGCGGCCGATGGCGACTTTGCCGGCGGACTCCATCGCCCTCGCCAGCAGTGCATACGGCTTCGGGGTCTTGTCGGGCGCCAGGATGTAGGGCGAGTCGAAGTAGACGGGGTCGATCTCGTCGAGGTCGACAAACTCTTCGAGGTCGATGCTCCTGGTTGCCGACGGGATGAACGGCTCGAGCTCGTCGGGGTCGACGATGACGTATCGGCCCTTGCTGATCTCGTAGCCCTTGACGATGTTCTCCTCGGGCACTTCATCACCAGTCTCGGCGGACACCTTCTTGAGACGGATGCGGCTCAAGGTGCGCTCGTCGAGTTGGTTGAACGAGACGCTCTTCTTGCTCACCCCATGGAACATCTTGATGGGGATGGCAACGAGCCCAAAACTGATCGTTCCACTCCACACTGGTCTCGGCATAGGTACAAGTCTGCCGCGTAATTCGCTGTTTGACCAGGCCGGGCTCTAACCGGCCAGCACCGCACGGGCAACCAGGTCGGTACCGAAGGCGGTGAGGATGGCGAGGTACAGCAGCCCGGTCGCGGCCATCACGGCCGAGTAGTACCGCTCCTTCAACGCCGCCTTGGTGACCAGCACCAGCACGATCGTGGCGACGGCGCACGCCGCCCAGAACCAGCCGAGCGTTCCGTTCCACCCGTCGTCGACCGCACCGGTCCACACCGAGATCATGCCCGTCGGCAGCAAGAGGGCGACGACCTCCACGGGCCAGACCCAGCCGAGTGCACTCACCAGATCGTTGAGGTGGCGCCTGGGCAGGCCAGGCTGCACCAGGTACCAATGGCCGAGGAGCATGGCGTCGGTGACCGCACCCAGAAAGGCCGCTCCGGCGAAGATCCGCAACAACGAGACAGCAGGGTTGCCACCAGCGTCGACGGCTGCAGCCACCAGGCCGACGACGCCTGCACAGGGTGCGAACAGGTCGACGACGGGTGGGAACTCTCGGCCTGCCAGGGGTTGCTTGGTCTGCCTCTCGATGCCTGTCATCTCGGCAACGCGTTGCGTTCGCCGGTCGTGCTCCGCGGTTTGGCCGGAGACCCCGGCGTGCCGGTGGACGATCGACACGAGCAGGGCGAACAGCGCGGCTGCGACGACGGCCGCAGCGCTGATCTCGCGCACCCAGACGGCGCCGAATCGCACTCCGACCAGCAGTGCGGCAGCAGCCATCAGCAGGTAGATCCCGCGCAGCAACCATCCATACCCGATTCCGACCTCGCGCCGACGGCTGGTGAACCACAGGAAGGCCAGTCCGCCGACTGCCCACTGCAGCAGCACCGTGGCAGCATCGAGGCGGATCACGCCCGGCAGGCTAACGACCCGACCCGCACGACGTCCCAGCTGCTTGGGCGCGATTTCTGTAGCCCGCCGTCCAATCTCGCGCCCATTCAGATCGTTTGGGCGCGGTTCCCGTAGGGCCGGTTCCTGGGGCGCGCCCGAGCAACTGGGGGGTCTCGAGCGCGTTGCGCATACAAGTCGGAAAGTTTGCAATCTCAAAACCTTTTTGAAATCGCGTCCGTGTCAACACGTCTACAATTAAAATCTTCGTGAACGGATTCGCAAGAGTTCGTTCACTGTGAAGTCTCTCCGGTGGAGCCGGTTCCCACTTCGTCGATTCGCACCCGTCCCGCGAACTCGGCGGAGCTTCCGCCCGCCGCGTGACGCCGATCCGCCGGAGAGCTTTACCACGAACCCTTGTGGCCACCGTCCCGGCCGCGAGGGTTCGGCGTTTTCCGCTCGATCTGTCCTCACCGGCCCTACATTCGTGCTGATGCGACGTGCAGTGGCGACTCTCGGACTGGTCATCCTGCTCAGCGGATGCTTCACCGGCAAACGACCTTCGGTCGCCAGCGATCCATTCCCCGCAGGCTCGCCAAGCAGCGACCCGGCGATCGACCAGGTGCTCGCTCAGCTCGACATGAACAACGTCGGTCCGTACACCGCCGACTACACCGTGTTGACCAAGTTCGGCAACGTGACGCGACCGGCGGCCGTCGCCGTCGATCACGACCGCCGCTCCGTCACCGTCGGCCAGGTGCGGTTCCTCACGATCAACAACGTCCCGCAGACCTGCCTGCTCGACACCAAGGACGCCTGTTCATCATCTCTCGATCCGGCGCGGATCAGCGACACCCAGATCACCCCCGACTTCTACGGGGTCGACGCCGCCAGACGGTTGCGACGCGATGCGTCCGCCGTGATCGGCGCCTCCGTCTCCCATGTGGAATCGATCGCCGGGCAATCGGCAACGTGTGTCGACGTGCTGCTGCCCGGCGGAACATCGGTGTTCTGCGTGCTCGCCGGTGGACCGCTGGCCCGCCTCGACGACGCCTCGGTGGCCATCGAACTCACCAAGTTCACGCCTGCCGTCGACGAGTCGGCGTTCGCCACGACCAAGACCGGGTAGATCGACGCTCAGGCGGCGACGGTGACCAACGAATGATTGGCATCGTTGACGGCACGCGGACCCGCATCGGTGGCAACGACGATGTCTTCGAGGCGCATGCCCCACCGGCCGGGTAGGTAGATGCCCGGTTCGACACTGAACGCGTGCCCGGGCTCCAGGGGAAGCCCATTGCCTTCGACCATGTACGGATCCTCGTGCTCCTCCATGCCGATTCCGTGACCGGTGCGGTGCATGAAGTACTCGCCGAAACCGGCGGCGGAGATGATTCGACGGGCGACGCGATCGACCTCTTCACACGGCGTGCCGACCGTGCCGGCCAGGACTGCGGCACGTTGCGCCTCTTGAAGCACGGCGTAGGCCTCGGCGATCTCGGCCGGCGGCTCACCGAGGAACACGCAGCGAGTGATGTCGCTGCAGTAACCATTCATCGTGCCGCCGAAGTCGCACAGCAGGATCTCGTCCCTGTTGACGACCCGCTGACTGGCGTGATGGTGCGGAGACGCGGCGTTTTCCCCAGCGGCGACTATGGCGAAGTTCACCCGCTGGTGGCCCTCGGCAAGGATCCGGGCTCCGAGGTCTGCGCTGATGTCGGCCTCGGTGCGACCGACCAGCGGAATGGCGCCGGTCTGAAGTGCTGCGGCAATCCGGTCGACGGCTGCCCCGGCCGCGGCGAGCGCCTCGATCTCGGCGTCGTCCTTGCGCATCCGGAGCGCGTTCATGACCTCGATGGAACGCACGTAGTGCGTCGAAGGGGACGGCCAGAGTCCCAACAATTCGACCAGGAACCTCGCCCACATGGTGTCGCCGACCGCAACGGTGCCGGGCCGGCCGGCCAGACCGGCGACCACGGCGATCGGGTCCTCTGTCTCCTGCCACGGCAGCAACGTGAACACCCCGGGCTGCTCGACGACCCGTGGGGCCTCGAGTCTTGGGACCACCAGTGTGGCGTCGCCATCGCGAGGCACGACCAACATGGTCAGTCGCTCCAACGGCATCGCCTCGTAGCCCGTGAGGTACGGCAGATCGCGACCGATGGAGATGAGCAGCACATCGACGCCCGCCTCGTGCATGCGCGACCTGGCTCGATCGAGCCGATCGCTGTAAACCGCGGACGACGTACGGGTGCTCATGGCGCCATTCTTGCTCAGACGAACGACAACGGCGCTGCCTCGTCGACCGAAACCGTGTCGGCGGCTTGCCGGGCGTGATAGCTGCTGCGAGTGAGCGGGCTGGCTTCGACGTGGCCGATTCCCAGCCGTTCGCCGACCTGCTTCCACCGGGCGAACTGTTCAGGCTCGATCCATCGCGTCACCGGTAGGTGATGCGTGGTGGGCCGCAGGTACTGACCGATCGTCACGATGTCGAGCCCCACGGAGGCCAGGTCGGCGAGGCAGCCGTCGACCTCATCCGCTGTCTCGCCCATGCCGACGATCAATCCCGACTTCGTGGTCAGGTCGACGGCCTTGGCCCGCGCCAGCACCGAGAGGCTCCGCGCATATCCGGCGGAGGGCCGCACCGCTCGCTGCAATCGGGCGACTGTCTCGATGTTGTGGTTCAACACGTCGGGTCGAACCTCGAACAACGTCGCCAGCGACCGTGCATCACCCTTCGCGTCGGAGATGAGCGTCTCGATGCGCGTTCCCGGGCAGCGATCTCGGATCGCCTCGACGCAGCGGGCCACATGGGCCATGCCACCGTCGGGCAGATCGTCGCGGGCGACCATGGTGAGCACTGCGTGGGCAAGCCCCATGCCGCCGACGGCCTCGGCGACCCGCGACGGCTCGTCCTCGGACGGTGCCAGCGGTTTGTGGGTATCGACGAGACAGAACCCGCAGGCGCGGGTGCAACGTTCGCCGAGCACCATGAACGTGGCCGTTCCATCGGCCCAGCACTCGCTCAGGTTCGGGCAACCTGCCTCTTCACACACGGTGACCAGACCGAGGCCGCGCACGGTCTTCTTCAGGGCGAGCACCTCGGGCCCGTGCACCACCTTGGGGCGCAGCCACTCGGGCTTGCGGGTGGCAATGGCCAGGCCATCGGCGACACCCGCCTGAGCCAAACGGCGCACGACCGCCCCGGGCCCTTCACCGCGGGAGAAGGCAGAGAGGTCCTCGGGGCGGTGCTTCCAGGCGACGTCCTGACGCTCGATCTCTCCGCCGCCCCACATGCGACCGGCGTGCTCGGCGACGATGCGGACGACCTCTTCCAGCGAGACCTCGATGCCCTCCTCGGCCAACGATGTGACGGGCTTGTCGGGTATTCCGCACGGCACGATGTACTCGCGCATGTAGCGGAGGTCGGGGGCGACGTTGAGAGCGAACCCGTGCATGGTGCGTCCCCGGGCGAGGCGCACCCCGATCGCGCAGATCTTGCGCGGGTCGGGGCCGCTGACGTCGACCCACACCCCGGGATACTCGTCGAGGCAACCGACGTCGGCGACTCCGAGTTCGGTGAGGCTGGCGACGATCACCTGTTGAATTGCACCGACATGGTCGGCTGCGCCGATGGCGACCGGTACGTTGACGATCGGGTAACCGACGAGTTGCCCCGGCCCGTGATAGGTGACATCGCCGCCGCGCTTGACCGCCACAAGATCGGCCCCCACCGTCGCCGGTTCGACGAGGATGTTGACGGCGAGGTCGGCGCGGGGGCCGTGCGTGAACACGTGAGGATGCTCGAGCACCAGGAGGTGATCCTCCACGCCGTGGGCGAACATGGCCTCTTGTACCGCGAGCGCCTCGCGGTAGGGAACCCTGCCGAGCCAGCGGACCCGCAGCGTCATGTCACAACTCGGCGGACCAGTCGCGCGTTTCCAGCGTCTGCTTGATCTTGACGAGGAAGCCGGCTGCATACGCGCCATCGAACGCCCGATGATCCCACGCCATGGCGATGTTGCCCACCGGATGGATGGCGATGCCCTCGCCGCCGTCGGCGGTGGCTACCACGACGGGCTTGCGCGTGATGGCGTCGGTCGACAGGATCGCGACCTGCGGCTGGTTGATGATCGCCATGGTCAACACGCTTCCCGCCGAGCCGTTGTTGGAGATCGTGAACGTGCCACCGCTGATCTCGTCGGGGCTCAGCTTGCGGCTGCGAGCTCGGCCGGCCAAGTCGTTGATCTCACGGGCGATGGCCCGCAGCCGCTTGCTCTCGGCGGCACGTACGACCGGGACGAGCAGTCCCTGGTAGTCGAGATCGACGGCGATGCCGATGTCGACGAAGTTGTGCACGATGAGATCCTCATCGGACACGCTCGCGTTGAGGTGGGGGAACTCGTCGATCGCCTCGACGACCGCGCGGGTGATGAATGGCAGGTAGCTCAGCCCGAAACCCTCGGTTGCCTTCCACTCCGCCTTCACCGCGTTGCGAGCGATGTCGACGTTGGCAAAATCGACCTCGACGACGCTGAAGGCGTGCGGACTGACGCCCTTGCTCATCACCATGTGGTTGCCGGTGAGCTTGCGGATCTTCGATAGCCGGACGGTGGAGTCGCGCTCTCCGGGCGATGGCGCCGGCGCGGTTGCAGGGCCCGCGGCGACGGGCGCCACAGCCGCGGCCGGAGCAGCGGGGGCGGCTGGTGCGGGTGCGGGTGCCGATGCCTGTGACGGCTGCGCAGCCGGAACAGCACCAGCTTGTGATGCGGTTCGGTCGATGAAGTCGAGGACATCGTCTCGGGTGATCCGCCCGCCAGGACCCGTGCCGGAGATCTGATCGACATCGATGTTGTGCTCGGCCACCAGGCGGCGCACCACCGGTGACAGTAGGCGGTTGTCGCTGATCTCCTCGACGACGCCGGAATTCGGCGCGGGCTCAGCACTTGGCGGAGCAACGGCTGCCAGCGCCTCGGCGGGCGCTAGTT
>DATAJN010000013.1:0-1844 GCA_036262105.1 Ilumatobacteraceae bacterium | reverse complement strand
TGGTGATGACGACGGAGGACGAACGGCGGCGCGCGATTCGCGAGGTCGGCTACAACCTGTTCGCTCTTCATTCCGACACCGTTCTGGTCGATCTACTCACCGACTCCGGTACCGGGGCGATGTCACGTGATCAGTGGGCGGGCATCCAGAGCGGTGACGAGAGTTATGCCGGCTCGCCGTCGTGGTTCCGGTTCCGCGACAGCGTGCAGGACCTGTTTCCTTTCGAGCATGTGATCCCTACTCACCAGGGTCGAGCAGCGGAGAGGATCCTGTTCAGCGCGATCGGGGGACCTGGTCTTGCGGTTCCGAACAACACCCATTTCGACACGACGCGGGCGAATGTCGAATTCACGGGTGCCGAGGCTGTCGATCTGGTCATCAGCGAAGGGCGAGACCCTTCGTCGCTTCATCCGTTCAAGGGGAACATGGACCTCGAGGCACTGGACGCGTTCATCACCAAGCGCGGCGCCGAACACGTGCCGGTGGTGTTCGTCACGATCACGAACAACTCCGGTGGCGGCCAACCGGTGTCGCTCGAGAACCTGCGCGGTGTGCGCGAGATCTGCGACCACCACGCCGTGCCGCTGTTCTTGGACGCATGCCGCTTCGCCGAGAACGCCTGGTTCATTCGAGAGCGCGAGCCGGGCCAGCAGGGTCGAGCTGTGCGCGAGATCGTGCGTGAGATGGCGTCGCTCGCCGACGGCATGACGATGAGCGCGAAGAAGGACGCATTCGCGAACATCGGCGGGTGGCTGGCGATGAACGACGGAGACCTCGCCGATCAGTGCCGGACGTTGCTGATCCTCACGGAAGGGTTCCCTACCTACGGCGGTCTCGCCGGGCGTGATCTGGAGGCGATCGCCCAAGGTCTACGAGAAATTGTGCAGCACGACTACCTGCGCTACCGAATCCGCTCGACTGCGTACCTCGGCGACGCTCTGCTCGCGGCTGGTGTGCCGGTCGTTCAGCCAATCGGTGGTCACGCGGTGTACCTCGATGCACGCGCTCTTCTGCCGCACATCCCCCCACACGAGTATCCAGGGCAGGCACTTGCCGTGGCGCTGTACGAGATCGGAGGAATCCGCGGCTGCGAGATCGGCAGCGTCATGTTCGGACTTCAACCTGATGGCACCGAGGCGCCTGCCACGATGGAGCTCGTGCGCCTGGCCATCCCGCGGCGCACGTACACGCAGAGCCACATCGATTACGTGATCGAGGTCTGCGAGATGGTTGCTGAGAACGCCGGGCAACTGCCGGGCTACCGCATCGTGAGCGAACCGCGGCCACTGCGCCATTTCACAGCAAGGTTTGAACCGCTCAGCAACCCAACAAGGCCTGGATGATCCCGGTCAGTGACCGATTCAAGCGGAGAGAAGCGGCCAGAGTCAAAAGTCCGCGCGTCGTGACTCGCGCCTGACCCGCTGATCTGGGTGCCAGTGAGATGCGATAACTCCTTGGCCGTTGCCCCAGTCTGGCACCCGGATTCCTGGTGATGCAGCGACGGCTTCAGCGCTGCGCCGATTGTCCCAACCACGACTCGAGCGAACCGACCCATCCAGCGGTCTACGCTGGCGCTCGCCGGCCAGGACGGCTCGAAGCTGTCCGCCTGTCGCCGGTGGTAGCTCCGAAGCGAGCCCCGAAAGGGGAGGATGCACGTGATCAGTGACCAAGACGTGTTCGACTACCACGAGCTGCCACGCCCGGGAAAGCTCGAGGTCATCCCGTCGAAACCGTGCATGACCCAGCACGATCTCTCGTTGGCCTACACACCGGGTGTGGCCCGACCCTGCCTCGCCATCCAGGAGAGTCCCGAGTTGGTGAACCGATACACGGGGAAAGGGAAC
>DATAJN010000012.1:0-11517 GCA_036262105.1 Ilumatobacteraceae bacterium | reverse complement strand
GTGCACGCCGAGGTAGTCGAGTTGTTCGGCGATGCGCAGCTTGTCGTCGACCGTCGCCGACACGCCCTCGACCTGCAAGCCGTCGCGCAGCGTCGTGTCGAACACCTCGACAGATTCGTTGCTCATGACAGATCCCTTCCCTGGAAATGAAAGAGCCGCCCGATTGGGCGGCTCAGAGCGCACGTCGGCGTGGGCCGACATGCGCTAGCGAATGATGATGATCGTGGCGGCGAGGCGAGGGATCACGAGACGTATTCAATCCGGTTTTCCTACCGCCGTCAACGTGAACGCTGTGCAAAACCTGTGTGCAAAACGTGGACAGTTGAAAAACTTCTGGGGATTGTCAACAAAGTCTGCGGATAACCCTGTGACTTCAAAAATACCCCTTGACCTGCGATCTTGAGATGATGCAAGCTACCGGAGTACCGGAAAGCGCACGCCAACCGGAACTCGAGGAACGGTGCCGGAAATCGGGGCTGCCAGCAATGGTCGTCTTGAGGAACGGAGGGCCAACCGAGTTCACGAGGTGAAAGCGAGTCCGGGAGGGGAATGATCCATCCGCCAGGAGGCCTTCGGGCCGAGTGGTGGGGCCGGGGAGAAACGGACTGGGCAACCAGGCCGCAGCAAGCCGGTCACGCGAGGGAAGCGAGCCGGGTAACCGGGGTTGCGGAACGAGCAGCTGGAACGGTTGGAGCCGGGTGACCGGGGAAGACCGAATCAGTGGTTGGGGAACGAACTGGGCAACCAGGGAGTGAACTGACAAAGGGAATCGCCCGCCAGCGCTTGCGCTGACGGGCGATGACATTGAGTCGAGCGAGAGGCTAACGCCAGCAGGTCGACCAGTGGTGGATCATGAACCAAAAGGAGTCGCCCCGGGCGGCGCGCCGGCTTCGGTTGGCAGCGCAGCCCGGGGTGCTTCGCTTTTCCGCTAGGCCCACTAGCGTCGGCGTCGATGACCGAACCGCAGCGTCAACCACAACGTGACCTGGCCCCCGGCTACCAGGAACAGCTCGACCAGGGCTACGCCTTCGGTTCGGTGATGACCTTCGCTCAACGCCCCCTGCTCACCTCCCCCGAGCAACTCGACTCCTGGCAGCCCGACGTCGCCGTGGTCGGAGCGCCGTTCGATCTCGGCACCAGCAACCGGCCCGGGGCCCGCTTCGGTCCGCGGGCGCTGCGTAGCAACGCCTACGAGTCGGGCACCTATCACCTGTCGTACGGGTTGGAGATCTTCGAGCACATCGAAGTCGTCGACTACGGCGACGCCCACTGTCCGCACGGCATGGTGCAGCAGAGCCTCGACAACATCAAGAGTCGGGTGCACGACATCGCCAGCCGCCGGATCATCCCGTTCACGATGGGAGGCGACCACACGATCACCTGGCCCGCGGCCACGGCGGTCGCCGACGTGTACGGCTATGGCAACGTCGGGATGGTCCACTTCGACGCTCATGCCGACACGGCCGACTCGATCGACGGAAACCTCGCCAGCCACGGCACGCCCATGCGACGGCTGATCGACAGCGGCGCGATCCCGGGACGAAACTTCATCCAGATCGGCCTTCGCAGCTACTGGCCTGGGCAGGACGTGTGGGAGTGGATGGCCGAGCAAGGGATGCGCTGGCATCTCATGGACGAGATCTGGGACCGCGGCTTTCAAGCCGTGATGGCCGACGCGGTACGAGAAGCACTCGACGGGCCCGATCTCCTCTACATCTCCGTCGACATCGACTCGCTCGACCCCGCGTACGCCCCGGCAACCGGCACGCCCGAGCCAGGCGGCATCGTCGCGGCCGATCTGCTGCGCATGGTCCGCTCACTGGCCTACCAACACAACATCGTCGGCATGGACGTCGTCGAGGTCGCGCCTGCTTACGACCACGCCGACTGCACGGTCAACGTTGCCAACCGCCTGTTCATGGAGTGCCTCGCCGGTCTCGCCGCCAAGCGACGCGACCTCGCCGGCGACACGCCCGGGCTCCCCGCTCGTTGACCTGCCGACCTAGCGTCGACGGCATGACACCACCGATTGGTGAGCGGCCGGCCATGGCCGTCTACGGCACTGACTCGCCCGACTGGCGTGCCCTTCCTTGGGAATGGGCGGCAGAGCGGCTCGTCGCCAACCACAACTACTGGGTCGTCACCGTGTCGGCCGCCGGCCAACCGCATGCGCTGCCGGTCTGGGGCGTGTGGAGCGACGATGACCTTCGCTTCATGTTCTCGTGCGCGCCCTCGGCGCGCAAGGCTCGTAACATCGCCGCCAACCCGCGAGTCGTCGTCGCGGTCGACAACACCGTCGAGTGCATCTCGGTGGAGGGAGTCGCGGCCCCCATCGAACCGGAACGAGTCGACACCTGGATCGACCGTTACGTGGCGAAGTACGGCCCGGAGTCGCCCGAGGGTCTGGGTGAGTTCGTCCGCCAACACGCCATGTTCGAGGTGCAACCGACGACAGCGTTCGGGATCATCGAGCGCGAGGCCGAGTTCGCCACTCGGGCGACGCGCTGGCGTTTCGCCTAGGGCTGCATGGGCGCGAAAATAGAAGCAGGAAGCGGGTTATCGCGCCCAAGGAACCTACGTGGGCGCGAAAATAGAAGCAGGAATCGGGTTATCGCGCCCAAGGGGGTATGTGGCGCGGCTACGACGAGGCGAGCTCGCACCAATCCTTGTACTGATCTTCCTCGCCGCGCACCGCACGGGCATAGACCTCGGCGATCGCCTTGGTCATCGGGCCGGGGCACGGGATGTTGCGATCGTCGATCGACTTCACCGAACTGATCTCGGCGGCCGTACCGCAGACGAACACTTCTTCGGCCACGTACAGATCGCTGCGGGCCAGGTTGTCGATGCGGATGTCGAAGCCGAGGTTCCGGGCGATGGTCATGACCGAGCTCTGCGTGATGCCCTCGAGGGCGCCAGCACTGAGCGGCGGAGTGATGATGACGCCGTTGCGCACGGCGAAGATGTTCTCGCCGGTGCACTCGGCGATGAGCCCGTTGGGGGCCAGCATGATCGCCTCGTCGTAGCCGGCCTTCAACGCCTCGACCTTGGCGAGCGACGAGTTGACGTAGTTGCCGGTCGTCTTCGACGCGGGTGGCATCGTGTTGTGGTCGTGACGGGTCCACGAAGAGACCTTCATGCGCACCCCGTGGTCGAGGGCATCTTCGCCGAGGAACGGCGCCCATGGCCAACAGGCGATGGCGACGTCGACACTGCACGGCAGCGTGTTGAGCCCCATCTCGCCGTAGCCGTAGTAGGCAATCGGCCGCACGTAGCAACCCGGCAGACCGGTCGAGGCGACGGTGGCTTTCGTGGCAGCAACGATCTCAGCAGCCGTGTACGGCAGCTCCATGCCCATGATCTGCGCGCTGCGGAAGAGGCGCTCGATGTGCTCGGTGAGGCGGAACACCGCAGGGCCTTGCGAAGTCGGGTAGGCCCGGATGCCCTCGAACACTCCGGTGCCGTAGTGCAAGGTGTGGGTGAGCACGTGGATCTGAGCCTTGTCCCAATCGACAAGCTCGCCGTTCATCCAGATCTTCGGTGTGGGTTGTATGGGCATCGCTGACTCCAGCTCTTCTTCGAGTTTGAAACTCTTCCTAGCCTGCCACGGCCTCGGCGATTTGGGAACCGATGTCGGTGGTGCTGCCGATACCACTGTGGGCGGCACAGGCCGCTCGAATGCGTGCCGCGGGGGCGCCCTCGCCGAGGAAATCGAGCATCAGAGCAGCACTGAGGATGGCCGCGATCGGATTGGCCTTGCCGGTACCGACGATGTCGGGCGCCGACCCGTGTACCGGTTCGAACATCGACGGCCCGGTGCGGGCAGGGTTGAGATTGGCCGACGAGGCCAGCCCGATGCCGCCGCTGACAGCCCCACCGAGGTCCGTGAGGATGTCGCCGAACAGGTTGTCGGTGACGATCACGTCGTAGCGATGTGGATCCTGCACGAAGTAGATGCACGCCGCGTCGACGTGGTTGTAGGCCGTGGTCACCTGCGGATGGTCGACGGCGACCGCGTCGAACGCCCGCTGCCACAAGTCACCGGCGAAGGTCAACACGTTCGTCTTGTGCACCAGCGTGACGTGCGGACGGTGGCCGGGGATGACCTGGCCGCGTTGCACAGCCAGTTCGAACGCGAAGCGGATCGCCCGTTCCGCTCCCATGCGGGTGTTGACCGAGCCCTGCGTGGCGACCTCGTGCGGCGTGCCCTTGCGCAGCACCCCACCCTCACCGACGTACGGCCCCTCGGTGTTCTCGCGGATCACCACGAAGTCGTGCGGTTCGGTGTGCCCCGGTGCGATCCCGACGAATGGGCGCTGGTTGACGTAGAGATCGAGGTCGAATCGCATCTTCAGCAACAACCCACGCTCGATCACCCCCGGCGGCACCTCCGGGGTGCCGACCGCACCGAGCAGGATCGCCTCGAAGCCACGCAGTTCGTCGAGCGTCGCATCCGACAAGATCTCGCCGTCGCGCAGGTACCGAGCCCCGCCCAGGTCGTAGCTGGTGGTGTCGAGCTCGACCCCCGCCGATCGAACCACCTTCAGCGCCTCGGCGGTCACCTCCGGGCCGATCCCGTCGCCACCGATCACCGCAATTCGATAAGCCATGGCCCGAGATGTTACGTGGCGATAGCGTTTTCTCCCTATGGCGACGACGCAGCTCTCCCGCTCCGCATACGAACGACTGCAAGCCGAGTTCAAGGACCTCACGACCCGCGGTCGAATCGAGGTCGCCCACAAGATCGAAGCAGCGCGCCTGCTCGGCGACCTGAGCGAGAACGGCGACTACCACGCCGCGAAGGACGAGCAGGGCCACATGGAGGGTCGCATCCGCCAGCTCGAGCACATCATCGAGACCGCCGAGATCATCGAGGGTGGCGACGCGGGAATCGTCTCGGCGGGTTCGATCGTCACCATCGTCTACGAAGGCGACGACGACTCGATGGCCGAGCGCTATCTGGTCGGACACATGGAAGAGAAGGTCGGCGACCTCGATGTGATGAGCCCTGAGTCCCCCCTCGGCGCTGCGCTGATCGGCGCCGGCGCAGGAACCTGGGTCGACTACGACGCCCCCAACGGCACGTTGCGGGTGCGTGTCATCAGGGTGGAGCTCGCCTAGGTGGGCCTGCGCGACGGTCTCGATCCCGACCCACCGGTGCTGCCGCACGGCGCGGCGATGGAGCTGCCCGGTCGCGGCACCACGTTCGTCCGCAGGCTCGAAGGGCCGCCCGATGCCCCCACTGTCGTGCTGCTGCACGGCTGGACCGCGAGCGCGGATCTCAACTGGTTCACGTGCTACGCCCCACTCGCCGAGCACTATCGGGTTGTCGCGCTCGACCATCGAGGTCACGGACGAGGAATCCGTTCACGGAAGACCTTTCGCTTGGAGGACTGCGCCGACGACGCCGTCGCCGTGTGCGACGTGCTCGGCATCGACAAGTTCATTCCGGTCGGATACTCGATGGGTGGGCCGGTCGCCCAGCTGATCTGGCAACGACACCGCGAACGCGTCGCCGGCTTGGTCCTTTGCGCAACATCTTCGTACTTCGCCACATCGCGAGAAGAACGGCTGAGCTTCCTCGGGATCTCCGGTCTCGCCGCGGTAGCACGGCTCACGCCGGCGCAGGCCCGCCAGTGGTTGACCGAGCAGTTCTACTTGCAGCGCAAGGCAGACCTGTGGGAGCCATGGGCGATCCACGAAGCGTCACGACACGATTGGCGCGCGGTACTCGAGGCCGGCCGGGCCATCGGCAACTTCTCCTCGCGCGACTGGATCGGCGATGTCGACGTGCCCACCTCGACGCTGATCACGATGCGCGATCGGGTCGTGCCGGTGCGCCGTCAGATCCGGCTGTTCGAGGCGATCCCCGATGTCGAAGCGTTCCGCGTCGACGCCGATCACGACGCGGTGGTTGCCAGCGCCAAAGTGTTCGTGCCGACCTTGCTGCGGGCTTGCCGGTCGGTGGTCGAACGTTCCCGATGAAGAAGCGATTCGTCGTTGCCGGCATCGCCGGTTTGATCACAGCCGGGTTGGTACGTCGCAACGTACGAACCCGTCGCAACATCGGCGTCGCCACCCTCGGGGTGCAGATCGGTGGCACGTACGCGTCGACGGCGGCACGCAAGTTGTTCGCTTCTGCTCCACGACGCATCGAACTGGATCGCCGGCGCGAACTGCGCACCGCTGAGGCCATCGCCGATCGGCTCGGCAACATGAAGGGCGCGCTGATGAAGATCGGCCAGATGGCGAGCTACATCGACGAAGGCTTGCCCGGACCGATGCGCGCCGCACTGGCCGAACTGCAGTCGAACGCGCCACCGATGAGCGCCGACCTCGCCGCTGAGATGGTCGAACGCGAACTCGGCGGGCCACCCGACAAGGTGTTCGTCGAGTGGGATCCGCAGCCGATCGCCTCGGCCAGCATCGGTCAAGTGCACCGGGCTGTCGTCGTGGATCCGTCGACTGGGCTCGAACGCGCCGTCGCAGTGAAGGTGCAGTACCCCGGCGTGGGCGCGGCCATCGAGGCCGACCTGCGCAACGCCAGCTTGCTAGGGGCGATCTTGAAACAGGGCTTCGGTGGGCTCGACCCCGACGACATGGTGGCCGAGATCAGAGAACGCCTGATCGAGGAGCTCGACTACACACTCGAGGCCGTCAACCAACAGGCCTTTGCCGACTTCTACCGCGGCCATCCGTTCATCTCCGTGCCCGAGGTCCTGGCGTCACATTCGACGGGGCGCGTCCTCACCACGGAGCTCGTCACCGGGGCCACCTGGCAGGAGATGGTGCAATGGCCGCAAGCCGAACGCGACCTCGCCGGTGAATGCCTCTTCCGCTTCGTGTTCCGCAGCCTCTACGGCATGCACCGCTTCAACGGTGACCCCCATCCGGGCAACTACTTGTTTCACGGCGACGGGCGCATCACGTTCCTCGATTTCGGGTTGGTCAAACGGTTCACCGACAGCGAGATCGCCACGTTCCAGGGGATGGTCAGGTCCGCGGCGTACGACCACGATGTGCCGGCGTTCCGGCGAATCGTCGAAGACGCGGGCATGTTGCGACGTGGAGCGCCGGCCGACGACACCGCCATCGGCGAGTACTTCAGTCATTTCTACGAAAGCGTCAGAGAAGACAAGATGGTCACGTGGTCATCGGAGTACGCCAGCAGGATCGTGCGCCACACCTTTGATCGCAGCAGCCCGATCTCGCAGTACGCCACGGTGCCGAAGGCGTTCGTGTTCATCCAGCGGATCAATCTCGGGCTCTACGCGCTGCTCGGCGAGCTCAGCGCAACCGGCAACTACCGGCGCATGGCCGAGGAACTGTGGCCGTTCGTGCAGGCACCGCCGAGCACTCCGATGGCAGAAGCCGAACAGCCCTGGCTCACGAAGCAACGCGGCCGTGACGGTGTGCCGTCCGGCTGATCGCCTGTTCACGAAGCCAGCGACGCAACTCACGCCTACCGCTCGCCGAAACCGGCTCGCAATCGATCTCGATACCGCGCCCACAGCAGCCTGAACGCAACTCGTCGGCTGCCTCGGTCAACAGCCGCAGCCGCTCGATGTGAAGACCTTCGAGTCGGGCGACCAGAGCGCTCTCGGTTTCCGTCGCCGCGTCCGACACGATCACGGGTGTGCCACACATCTCGGCAGCTCGGCACGCCGCCTGAAGTGCACCCTCCGGCGTGTCGGCTCCAACGCGAACGAGCACGCCGTCGAGGCGCCGATAGCGGAGCTCGTTGTGTTCACTCACCAAACCAGTCGGATCATGACTGCGACTAAAACATTCCGACCAGGCATGGCGGTAGGAGCGTTCGGCAACATCGCAATCGATGGTCGAGGAAGAGGACGTGACTTGCTCGGCGACGTAGTCGGGCCCGCCGGCCTTTGGGCCGCACCCCACCGATGACCGCTTCCACCCTCCGAAGGGTTGCCGCTGCACGATCGCGCCGGTGATGCCGCGGTTGACGTAGGCATTGCCCACCCGCACGCCTTCCAGCCAGTGCTCGACCTCCATCTCGTCGAGCGAATGGATGCCGCCGGTGAGTCCGTACGGGGTCGCGTTCTGCAGCTCGATCGCTTGATCGAGGTCGTCAGCGCGCATCACGCCGAGCACTGGGCCGAAGCATTCGGTGACGTGGAACCATGAGCCGGGCCGCACCCCGACACGTACACCAGGCGACCACAGATCGTCGCCCAGGTCTCGGGGTTCGACCAACCACTGCTCTCCGTTGTCGAGCTGGGTCAAGCCGCGCTGCAACTTCGACGAGGGCTCGCCGATCAGCGGGCCGACAACGCTGCCGGGATCGGACGGCGGACCGACCACCAGGCTGCGTGTTGCATCGGCCAGACGCTCCATGAACGACTTGTCGTCGTAAAGTGGAGCTTCGACGATGGCCAGGCTTGCGGCCGAGCACTTCTGTCCCGCGTGACCGAATGCCGACCTCACCAGATCACGGATGGCCAGATCGAGGTCGGCGGCTTGAGTGATGACGATGGCGTTCTTCCCACTCGTCTCGGCGAGCAGATGCATCGAGGGCTTCCATGATCGGAACATCGCCGCCGTTTCGTAGCTGCCCGTGAGGATCACGGAATCGACATCGGGATGGCTGATGAGACGTTGACCCACCTCGTTGTCGGGGCACGCAGCGAACTGCACGACGTCGTCGGGCACACCACCGCGATGGAGTTGGGCGACTATGTGCAACGCGGTGCACCGTGCCTCGGGCGGTGGCTTCAAGATGACGACGTTGCCCGCTGCCAAGGCGGCGAGCACGCCCCCCGATGGGATGGCGTACGGGAAGTTCCAGGGCGAGGCCACGACGACGACGCCTCGTGGATGCAGTTGTGCGCCCTCAGCCCGCTGCCGCTCGATCACGTCGAGCCCAACCGTGCCGTAGTACTCGGCGAAGTCGATCGCTTCGCTCACCTCCGGGTCGCCTTCGTGAGCGACCTTCGCGGCCTCGGCGGCCATGATCTGGATGGTGTCGAATCGCTCGTCACGAAACACCGCTGCGACAGCCGCCATGATCTCGCGTCGTCTGGTGATGTCAAGTTCCGCCCAACGTCGCGACACCGCGCGCGCCCGAACGACGATGGCGTCGATCCCGTCGATCGTGTCGACGATCGGCGGCTGCGTTGGCGCGAACACTGATCGCACCGCCGCGTGAAGTCGCTCGCGTACCGCCGGATCGGTGGGGTCACTGTCGGGCTCGTTGGTGAACCCGGCGGTCACTCGCGGCACTGAGTGGCGACGGCGTTGCGTCGAAACGCTGTGCCGATCGGCGACCGCCTGGCGGAACCTGTCGGCCTGGATGGCGAACTCCTCGGAGCCCGGCCGGATGGTGAACAGGGCGCGCAAGAAGTTCTCCGGCGCGGTGTTCTCATCGAGACGGCGAGAGAGGTAGGCGATGCTCGCATCGATCTGGTCGCGCTGCACCACCGGTGCGTAGAGCATCAACGAACCGGCGCGCCGGCGCACCGCACGGGTCTGCGCCGGTGCCATGCCCTCGAGCATCTCCAACTCGAGGCGGTGCTGCTGCTCGATCGGCAGGCCGTCGCGGAGCACCAATGCCCAGGCGACATCGAACAGGTTGTGACTGGCTACGCCGATGCGCACGGCATCGTTCCACTCTGGGCGAAGCGTCGAATCGAGCATCATCTTGAAGCTGGCATCGACCTCGGCCTTCGTCGGGTAGGGCGCCGCAGCCCAGTCGTGCAACTCGGCTTCTACCGACTCCATTGCGAGGTTGGCGCCTTTCACGATGCGAACCTTGATACCCGCGCCACCGGCCCGACGACGTGCGCAGGCCCACTCCCCCAGTTGCTCGAGAACTGCGTGGCTGTCGGGCAGGTAGGCCTGCAACACGATGCCCGCCTCGAGGTGATGGAACTCCGGCTCGTCGAGAACTTTCGTGAACGCGACGACTGTCAGTTGCAGGTCGCGATACTCCTCCATGTCGAGATTGACGAAACCCCGCGGCTCTTTCAGCAACGCAGCGCGATAGATCTCGCGAAGCGCTTCACAGATGCGCTCGATGCTGCGGTCGAAGTCGAGCACGTCGAGGTTGGCCACGAGTGCCGACACCTTGATCGATACTGCGTCCACATCGAGACGGCACAGCTTGTCGAGCACCTGTTGCACCCTGCGCTTTGCCTCACCGTCACCGAGGATCGACTCCCCCAGCGGGTTGACCAACAGGCCTATTCCCTCGCCTCGACGTAGCGCCGCGTGGGCGGCGAACTCGGGATCCTCCGCCGGCAGCACGACCCCCTTGGTCTCGCCAAGTATCCGGCGGCGAACGAGAGGCATCACCAGGCGAGGCATCGGTCGTGCCAGGCGGGCACCGGCTCGCAGCAACAACCGATCGACGATCGTCAGCGATGGCGGCAACTGGTGATGGCCGACGACATCGGCGAACCGCTGCCCGGCACGACGATCGGAACCGATGCGAATGACGTCGTCGGTCAACCGCTGGACGAGCTCGCGAGCGCCGGGATCGGCAACCAATCGACCGAGTCGGTGCAGCTGCCGCTGTTCACGTCGCGTCGAGCCCGCCAACGCCTCGCGCAGCACCTTGTCGGCGAGCGCTATCGCCTCTTGCACGAGTTCCGCCTCGCTCATCTGGCGAGCATCCAGCGACATGCCACCGACGGTACTGGTTTGCTTCGGGTTCGAGCGGTCTCACCGGGTGCTTACCAGACTCCAGTGTTGCGACGGTAGGGTCGCCTGATGCGCCTCAGCTCCCTCTTGCTTCCCGCGGCCGCGCTCAGTCTGCTCGCTTCGTGCGGCGACGCAACCAGCGCATCTGATGCCTCCGGAGTGACAACGACAGTTGCCGGGGGTCCCACGACCAGCGCTGTCGGCGCTTTGCCCAAGCCGCAGGTGAAGATTCCGGCCGCCACTCCGACCGAACTCGTCGTCACCGATCTCACCGAGGGCACAGGTGCCGCGGCCGTCGAAGGCGACACCGTCGTGGTGCACTACGTCGGAGTTCGCGCGGCCGACGGCACGGAATTCGACAACAACTACGACAGCGGCACATCGATCTCCGTCACCCTCGGTGCGGGTGAGGTCATCAAGGGCTGGGATCAAGGTCTCGTCGGCGTCAAGCCCGGCGGTCGTCGCCAGCTCGACATCCCCGCCGCCCTCGCCTACGGCGACTCGCCGCAAGGCGACATCATCCAGAAGGGCGACGCCCTCACCTTCGTGATCGACGTCGTCACAGTCATTCCCAAGCCCGATCCCACCAAGGCACCGGTCGTGTCGATTCCGCCGACACCCAACCAGACTGCGCAGACGTCCAAGGATCTGATCATCGGTGATGGCGCCTCGATCCAGCCCGGGCAGACCGTCGCCGTGCAGTTGTTGGCCTTCAGCGCCGCTGACGGTGCACAGATCGATTCCTCCTGGGAATCGGGAACACCGCTCACGTTCGTACCCGGTGCCGGTCAGTTGCCGCCGGGTCTGGAGAAGGCTGTCGAGGGAATGAAGGTCGGTGGCCGACGTCAGGTT
>DATAJN010000011.1:0-14749 GCA_036262105.1 Ilumatobacteraceae bacterium | reverse complement strand
GTCGAAGACGCAGAACACGAGGCCATCATGACCCGAGTCAACAGTGAAGGCTTGGCGCCAACGTTTGCCGCGTGACCACATTGGAGGCATCGTGGGGTATCCTCACACTATGAAGTCAGGCCATCACACGGCGCGGTTGCTCACAGTAGCCGCCCTGGTCATCACTGCGGGTTTTGTGGTCGGTTCCGGCGCGTCTCCCGTGGGTGCTGCGGGTGTGATGGGCAGCGGTGGCGAGTTCCATCCGCTGCCGCCGGCGCGCATCTTCGACTCGCGGCCCGGGCTGGCCATCAACGACGTCGCTCCACTGGGGGCCAAACCGTTGGGGGCACCGGATCCGGCGACGTTCGACATCGCACTGCTCGGCCAGGGCGGTGTGCCCGCGGAATCCGCCAACGTGCTCGCCGTGGTCGTCAACATCACAGCCACCCAACCGGGAGCCAACGGCTACCTCGAGGCATACGGCAAGAGTGCGCGGCCGACGGATCGCACCTCCATCATCAACTTCGCGCCCAACCAGACGGTTCCCAACGTGGCCATCGTGCGACCGGGCGCCGACGGCGCCCTCACGATCGGCCTGTTCGGCCAGAGCAGTACGGCCCAGGTGATCGTCGACGTCTTCGGATGGTTCTCGTCGAGCAACTACATTCCCGGCACGGTGGCCACCGACGACGGGTCGCGATTGATCCCGTTGACGCCCTCGCGCGTGCTCGACACCCGCGACGGCACCGGCTCTGCCAAGGCCGCGTTGACCGCCCAGCAGACCATCGACCTGCAGATTCGCGGCGTCAACGGCGTCAACCCTGTCAAGAACGCTGTCGTGCCCGACTCGCCGAACGTCACCGGCGTGCTGTTGAACGTCGTCGGCATCACCACCGATCCGGGCGGCACGGCGACCCACCTGTCGGTGTTCCCCGATCCACTGCCCGCTGGTCAGGTTCCCACGACCTCCAACCTCAACCTGGCTCCCGGCGTGATCAAGGCCAACCTCGTGTTCGTGCCGGTCGGCGCCGACGGCAAGGTGCGCATCTTCAACAACCAAGGCGTCACCCAGGTGGTCGCCGACGTGGTCGGTTACATGCTGAAGGGTCAAGACAAAGCCACCCGTGCCGGCAGAGTCGTGCCGCTCACGTCGCCGTACCGCACCTTCGACACTCGCCTGGCGCAGTGGGGTGGTGCTGCCCTCGGGCCGGGTCAGGCCGAGGATTGGAGCTTCGCCGACTTTGCCTCGTCGGTCTTCATCGGTGCGGAATCCGTCGGCCCGCAACTCGCGGTCATCGGCAACCTCACCTCGGCGTCGCTCACCCGTCAGTACCCGTCGGTGCCGGCGAGCTCGTTCATCACGGCCTATCCTGCCGACGCGGCGGTGCGGCCGTTGTCGTCGAACCTGAACACCGTGGAAGGTCCGCCGGTGCCCAACATGGCGGTGCTCACCTACGGGGCCAACAACACCGTACGGGTGTACAACCTCGCCGGGTACGCGCACTACCTGTTCGACGCATCGGCTGTCGTTCTCTCCGACTAGACTGCAAGGCACCCCACGGGCTGATCAGAACGTTGCCAGCTGGCACCGGCCCGATTCACAACATTCCATCCTGTGGAGGAACCTTCCATGAGCCAGTCGTTCGCGGCTCGACGCGATTACCGCGTCGCCGATCTCTCACTCGCCCCGTTCGGTCGTAAAGAGATACACCTCGCCGAGCACGAAATGCCCGGCCTGCGCGCCCTGCGCAAGGAGTTCGGGCCGTCCAAGCCGCTCCAGGGGGCACGGATCTCCGGATCGTTGCACATGACGATCCAGACCGCTGTCCTCATCGAGACCTTGATCGAGCTCGGCGCCGAGGTGCGCTGGGCGAGTTGCAACATCTTCTCCACGCAGGACCACGCCGCGGCAGCGGTCGCGGTGGGTCCCGAGGGCACGGTCGATGAACCCAACGGTGTTCCGGTGTTCGCCTGGAAGGGCGAGACGTTGGAGGAGTACTGGTGGTGCACCGAGCAGATGATGTCGTGGCCCGATGGACTCCACGGTGAGCAGGGGCCCAACATGATCCTCGACGACGGCGGCGACGCCACGTTGCTGCTGCACAAAGGCGCGGAGTTCGAGAAGGCGGGCGAGGTTCCCGACCCAACGTCGGCGTCGAATCCCGAGTTCGCGATCGTTCTCGGTCTGTTGCAGCGATCACTCAAGACCGACCCCAAGAAGTGGACGCAGATGGCGTCGCGCATCAGGGGAGTCACCGAGGAGACCACCACGGGCGTGATGCGCCTCTACAAGATGCACGAGCGCGGCGAGCTGCTCTTCCCGGCCATCAACGTCAACGACTCGGTGACCAAGAGCAAGTTCGACAACCTGTACGGCTGCCGCCACTCGCTGGTCGATGCGATCTGTCGGGCGACCGACGTGATGCTGGCCGGCAAGGTGGCCGTGGTTTGCGGCTACGGCGACGTGGGCAAGGGTTGCGCACAAGCGTTGAAGGGCCAGGGCTGCCGCGTGATCGTGACCGAGGTCGACCCGATCAACGCACTCCAGGCGGCGATGGAGGGTTACCAGGTGACCACCATGGACGAGGTCGTCGGAACCGCCGACATCTTCGTCTCGGCCACTGGCAACGATCACATCATCACCGTCGATCACATGCATCAGATGAAGCACAACGCCATCGTCTGCAACATCGGCCACTTCGACAGCGAGATCGACATGGCGGGCCTGGCCCGCAGTGGCGCGACGCACGACCAGTTGAAGCCCGGCACAGACCTGTGGTCGTTCCCCGACGGGCACGCCATCATCGTTCTTGCCGAGGGGCGCTTGGTCAACCTCGGCTGCGCCACGGGTCATCCGAGCTTCGTGATGAGCTGCTCGTTCAGCAATCAGGTCATCGCCCAGATGGAGCTGTTCAACAACGTCGAGCAGTACCCGCTCGGTGTTCACGTGCTGCCGAAGAAGCTCGACGAGAAGGTGGCGTCGCTGCACCTCGACGCGCTCGGCGTGAAGCTCACCAAGCTCACCGACGACCAGGCCGAGTACCTCGGCGTCGAGCCGTCGGGCCCCTTCAAGCCCGACCACTACAGGTACTGATCGTCCCGATCGTTGGCGGCGAACCGGTCCGCCGGCGCCCATCTCGCCGCCAGCGTTAGGTTGCCGGAGCCAAGAGAGGCTGTGGAGTCATCTCCAGCCGGGGGATGAGAACGTGTATCAGCGGGCCGATTCCGAGCATGAACGCCACCGTGCCGATGCCGACGTGGCCACCAAGGGCGACGCCGACCGCGAGCACGACCGCCTCGAGGACGGTGCGCACGACACGCACCGAGTAGCCGCGCGCTGCCAGCCCGACCATGATGCCGTCGCGCGGGCCGGTGCCCAGCCCGGCGCCGATGTACAGCCCTGAGCCGACTGCGATCACGGCCACCGCTCCGACCACGTAGGCGAGACGCGGGATCAGCCGATCGGTGGCGGGTAGGTGGTCGCCGATCACGTTGACCACCAAACCGATCTCCGTGGCGTTGAGGATCGTGCCGATGCCGGGGCGCTGACGCAACGGAATCCACAGCAGGAGCAACAGAAAGCCGACGATCTCGATCGCCCAGCCGAGCTTCAAGCCGGTGTGGCCGGCCACGCCCTGGTGGAAAACGTCCCATGGGGCCAGACCGAGGTGGGCGGTGACGAACATGCTGATTCCGAGCCCGAAGCATCCCAGCCCGACGACGCAGCGGGTGAGTCGCTGGGCCGGCCGATCGGCAAGCGCGGTTCGCATCACGTTGAGACCTTACCGATGGCCCTGTGACACCCTCCTGGTACTGATGGCACCATGTTCTTCAGCAGGCATTGCGCAGGATGCGGGTCTCCGGGCAAGAAGGTGCTCTGTCGCCGATGCCGCTTCTCGATGGCCTCCGCCGGGTCAGCGCGCAACGCGTCCGACATCCGCGCCGCGTTCACGTTCGAGGGCCTGCCGAGAGACCTCGTCCTGGCCTTGAAGTTCCGGCATCGGCGCGCTGCGGCGGCCGTGCTCGCCGATCACATGGTTCGCCGGCTGCGGCTCGCGCCTGTCGACGTCGTCACCTGGGCGCCCACCACGTCGCGCCGGGCCCGAAGGCGTGGATACGACCAGGCCGAGATGATCGCCCAGGCGATCGCCCGACAGTTGGGCGTTCCCTGCCGCAGGCTTCTGTATCGGGCGCATGGCACCGCGCAAACGGGAAAGTCACGCGCCGATCGCCTGGTCGGGCCGGCCTTTCGCGCCCGCAAACCCCGTTCCGGGCTCGTCGTGCTCGTTGTCGACGACGTGGTCACCACGGGTGCCACATTGCGCGCCGCAGCCAACGCTTTGCGCTCGGCGGGCGTCGCCCACGTGCAGCTGGTCGCCGCGGCCAGTGCTGAGTTCGGCCAAGCTCGCCGGGCTGTGCCAAGGTCGGCGTCGCCCCCGCCGGTAGGCTGTGCACCCGCATGGGCATCCTCGATCGCATCCTCCGAGCTGGTGAAGGCAAGAAACTGAAGGCCCTCGAAGGCCTGGTTCCCGACATCAACGCTTACGAACCGGCTATGGCTGCTCTCACCGACGACGCCCTGCGCGCCAAGACGGCCGAGTTCCGCAGTCGGATCGAGCGCGGTGAGACCATCGATGACCTCCTCATCGAAGCGTTCGCGGTCGTTCGCGAAGCGGCACAACGGGTGATCGGGCAACGTCACTTCGACGTCCAGTTGATGGGTGGCGCCGCGCTGCACTTCGGCTGGGTTGCGGAGATGAAAACGGGGGAAGGCAAGACCCTGGTCAGCACGTTGCCGGCCTACCTCAACGGTGTCGGCGGCAAGGGTGTGCACCTCATCACGGTCAACGATTACCTCGCTCGTTTCCACGCCGAGTGGATGGGGCGCATCCACAAGTGGATGGGTCTCGACGTCGGGTTGATCATTCCCGGCTTCAAAGAGCAGCCGAGTGAGAAGCGGGCCAACTACGCCTGCGACATCACGTACGGCACCAACAACGAGTTCGGCTTCGACTATCTGCGCGACAACATGGCCACGACCCTGGCCGACAAGGTTCAGCGCGGGCACAACTACGCGATCGTCGACGAGGTCGACTCCATCCTCATCGACGAAGCCCGCACACCGCTGATCATCAGCGGCCGAGTCGCCGACGCCGCCAAGCTGTACTACCGGTTCGCCTCGATCGTTCGCTCCTTGAAGCGCGACGTCGACTACGAGGTCGAAGAAGACAAGCGAGTGGTCGTGCCGCTCGAAGATGGCATCGAGAAAGTCGAGCAGGCGCTCGGCATCGACAACCTCTACGACGAGGTGCAACAGAACTTGGTGCACCAGTTGTCGGTAGCGCTGAAGGCCAAAGAGCTGTACAAGCGCGACAAGGACTACATCATCCAAGGCGGCGAGGTGAAGATCGTCGACGAGTTCACCGGTCGCATCCTCGACGGTCGCCGCTGGAGCGAGGGCATCCACCAGGCAGTCGAAGCCAAAGAGGGTGTGAAGATCAAAGAGGAGAACCAGACCCTCGCCACCATCACCCTGCAGAACTACTTCCGCATGTACGACAAGCTCGCCGGAATGACCGGCACAGCGGCCACAGAGGCGGCCGAGCTGATGGGCACCTACCAGTTGGCCGTCGTACCGATTCCCACCAACCAGTTGGTCGTCCGCGACGACAAAGCCGATCTCATCTACAAGAGCGAGGTCTCCAAGTTCGGCGCAGTGGTCGACGACATCGGCGAGAAGTACGACCGTGGTCAGCCCGTTCTGGTCGGCACGATCAGCGTCGAGAAGAGCGAGTACCTGTCTCAGCTGTTGAAGAAGCGCGGCGTTCCCCACGAGGTGCTCAACGCCAAGCAGCACACGCGTGAGGCCATGATCGTGACCCAGGCCGGACGGCTCAACTCCGTCACGGTGGCCACCAACATGGCTGGTCGTGGTGTCGACATCATCCTCGGGGGCAATCCCGAGGGTCTCGCTCGGCACGAGGTCGTCAAGGAAGGCTTCGATCCCGATGTGTTGGTCGACGACTTCGCCCTGCCGATGCCGGTCGAGCAGATGCCCGACGAGTTCAAGTCCGCCCGCACAGCGGCCCTCGCCCGATACGACCAGCTGCTGGCCAAGTTCAAAGACGAGTGCAAGTCGGAAGGCGACGAGGTGCGTGCCCTCGGTGGCCTCTACGTGCTCGGCACCGAACGCCACGAGAGCCGACGCATCGACAACCAGCTCCGTGGTCGTTCGGGGCGTCAGGGCGATCCGGGCGAGAGCCGTTTCTACCTGAGCCTCGACGACGAACTGATGCGCTTGTTCGCCACGGGGGCGCTGTCGTGGGTGATGGGCCGTGCTCTCCCCGACGACGAAGCCATCGAAGCGAAGATGGTGACGAAGGCCATCGAGCGGGCGCAGACCACGGTCGAGCAGCGCAACGCCGAGATCCGCAAGAACGTGCTCAAGTACGACGAGGTGATGAACGAGCAGCGCAAGGTCATCTACAAGCGCCGCGACCAGATCCTCGAAGGCGTCGATCTGAAGGCGGCGGCGATGGAGTACCTCGCCGACGCGATGAACTCGCTCATCGAGACGCACTGCGCCAGTGTCGCTACCGACGAGTGGGATCTCGATGGTCTCGTGCTGGAGCTGAAGACGTTCTGGCCGAGCGACATCAGCACCCAACAGCTGGAGAAGTGCCACGACACCGACGACATGTACGACGTCGTCATGTCCGATGCCTCGGCGTACTACGAAAAGCGCGAGGCCGAGCTGACCGCACCGATCATGCGCGATGTCGAGCGTCAGGTCATGCTGCGAATCATCGATCAGCGTTGGCGCGAACACCTCGAGGAGATGGACTACCTGCAGGAAGGCATCAACCTTCGGGCCGTCGGCCAGAAGGATCCGCTGGTCGAATGGCAGCGCGAGGGCTACGAGATGTTCGGCAGCCTCATGAAGGGCATCGCCCAGGACTTCGTCAAGTACGTCATGCACGTCCAGGTCATCCGCAACGACGTACCCGCACCCACGGTGCAGAACGTGCAGCAGACCTCGAGCGAAAATGTGCAACCCGACGGCTTCTCTGCCGCCGCTCGCGCTGCGGTGGCCTCGGGCGATCCCGAAGCTGTCGCCCCAGCCGGCGCGCCCGGGCCGGTCAAGCAGCAGACGATCGTCAAGGACGAGTGGTCGAAGACCCCGCGCAACGCACCATGCCCGTGTGGCAGTGGGAAGAAGTTCAAGATGTGCCACGGCTCGGGCGCGTAACGCGCCGCCGCATGCGTGACTACTCCGACGATCTGAAAGAACTGCGCCGCCGGCTCGGCGAAGCTGAGGGCTACTTGAAGATCGACTCCAACCGAGCGCGGTTGATCGAGCTCGAGCAGGAGGTCGCCCGCCCTGATCTGTGGGACGACCAGGACCAGGCGAAGAAGATCAGCACGGAGTACGCCAACGTGAAGACCGACATCGAGCAGTTCGATCTTCTCGCCGGCCAACTCGAAGACACTGAGGTGCTGCACGAACTCGCCCGTGAGGTCGACGACGCATCGCAGGAACCGGAGCTCGACGCGGCGATCAAGACGATCACCCGTCAACTCGATCAGCTCGACTTGCGCAGCCTGTTCACCGGTGAGCACGACGAGGCCGATTGCATCGTGCAGATCAACGCCAAAGACGGTGGCGTCGACGCCCAGGACTGGGCCGAGATCCTGTTGCGGATGTACAACCGATGGGCCGAACGTCGTGGTTTGGGTTTCGAGATCGACGGCATCAGCGAGGGTGCCGAGGCCGGAATCATGTCGGCCGAGTTCACCATCACGGGTCGGTACGCATATGGATTGATGACGGGTGAGCGAGGCACGCACCGGCTCGTGCGCATCAGCCCGTTCGACAACCAAGGTCGCCGGCAGACCAGTTTCGCGGGTGTGCAGGTGTGGCCGGTCATGGATGCGCTCGACCTCGAGGTGAATGACGCCGACGTACGCATGGAGGTGTTCCGCGCCAGCGGTGCGGGCGGTCAGCACGTCAACAAGACGTCGTCGGCGGTGCGCCTGATCCACGAGCCGACCGGCCTCGTGGCCTCGTCACAAGAGGAGCGCAGTCAGCTGCAGAACCGTGAGAAGGCGATGAACCGGCTGCGTACGATGATCGCCGCGAAGATCGAAGAGGAACGCGAAGCGGAGCTCGACAGCATTGCCGGCCGGCAGGCACAGGTCGGTTGGGGCAGCCAGATCCGCTCGTACGTCGTGCAGCCCTATCAGATGGTGAAAGACCTGCGTACGGACGTCGAAACGAGCAACATAACGGGCGTGCTCGATGGTGACATCGACGAGTTCATGGAGGGTTACCTCCGATGGCGACGGCGAGAAGCAGAGTGAACCCGTTAGTGTTTGCCGAGCTCAGGGCGGGGCGGCGGCTGCAGCATGGCGTGGAGAACCCCGGATGATCCGACTGGAGAATGTCACCAAGACCTACTCGACCGAAGTTGTCGCGCTCCGCGACGCGAGCTTCGACGTCGCCAAGGCCGAGTTCGTCTTCCTCGTGGGTCCTTCGGGGTCGGGCAAGAGCACGTTGTTGCGATTGATGAACCGCGAAGAACGCCCGGAGAAGGGCTCGGTCTGGGTTGCCGGGCGGAACATCAACGAGATGTCCGATAGCAAGGTGCCGCACCTTCGTCGCAACATCGGCAACATCTTCCAGGACTACAAGCTGCTCCCCAATCGCACCGTGCACGAGAACGTGGCCTTCGCCCTTGAAGTGATCGGCAGGCCCAAGCACGTGATCCGGCAACAGGTTCCGGCCGTGCTCGACCTGGTGGGCCTGGCGGGCAAGCAGGAGCGCTTTCCGCATCAACTCAGCGGTGGTGAACAGCAGCGCGTGTCGATTGCCCGGGCATTCGTCAATCGCCCCCTGATCCTGCTCGCCGACGAGCCCACCGGCAACCTCGACCCGGCCACTGGCGAGGGCATCATGCGCTTGCTCGACCGCATCAACAAGACTGGAACGACCGTTGTGATGGCCACCCACGACCAGCGGATCGTCAACATGATGCGCAAACGAGTGATCCAACTCGATCGCGGCATCATCGTCCGCGACCAGGCACGAGGTGTGTACGAATGATCTCCCGCCTGCGCTACACACTGCGCGAGATGTGGGCGAGCCTCAGCCGCAACCTCACGCTCACCGTCGCCGCCGTCATCACCTCGATGGTGTCGCTGTTCTTGTTCGGGATCACGCTGCTCATCCAGCAGGCGTTCGACAATCAGCTCAGCCAGTGGACCGGTGGCGTGCAGATGGTCGTCTACGTCAACCACGATGCACAGCCGGAGGCCGTCGCCACGATCAAAGAGGCGCTCGAGAGTCGCCCGGAGCTCATCAAGAACGTTGAGTACTGCGCCGTCGATTGCTCGCTCGCCCAGGCGAAGAAGTTGTTCGCCGCTGACCCCGAGTCGTTGAAGTTCCTCTCCGAGGAGAACGTTCCGTCGTACTTCGCCGTCGAGCCGGTCGACAAGAACCAGATCCAACAGTTGTTGAGCATCCGCGATTCGTTCACCAAGCTCCCCGGTGTCTACAAGGTCGCCTTTCCATCCGATCAGATCGCGGTGCTCGGCAAACTCAAGTCGTTCTTCGGGGTGCGAACGTATGTGATGTCGGGTGTGCTCCTGTTCGCCTCGATCCTGTTGATCTGGAACACGATTCGAACCGCGATGTTCGCCCGCCGTCGCGAGATCGAGGTGATGAAGTTGGTCGGGGCAACCAACTGGTTCATCCGATTACCGTTCATGCTCGAAGGTCTCCTGCAGGGCCTGGCCGGTGCGGTGTTCGGCAGTGCCCTGTTGCTGCTGGGTAACGCCGACTGGACCTCAGGGGTGCGCAAGTTCCCGACCAACGCGGGGCTCGGTGGCTTCGTCGTCACCGACGGTTACCCGATCAAGGTCGTGTTCTTCATGGTGCTGCTCGGTGCTTTCGTGGGTGCCGTCGGCTCGGCCACCGCCGCCAGTCGCTTCCTGGATGTGTAGCGCCGTATAGCGCCGGCGAGTTCCAGCCTCGCATCGGACGTGGGGTCCTGATCGCGATCGGGCGTGCAATTGGGGAACTTATAGTGCTAGTATCAATAGCACCATGATTTGGGCGATCGACCACACTGCAACCATTCCACTCCGCGACCAGATCATCACGTGCGTGCGCAGAGGCATCACGACCTGCCAGCTGACCGTCGGCGACCAACTTCCCCCAGCAGTCGAGCTCGCCGAAGCTCTCTCCGTCGACCGCAACACCGTCCTCGCCGCCTACCGACAACTACGCAGCGACGGAGTCCTCGAATTCAGACGTGGCCGCGGGGTACGCGTGGCTCACGCCACTTCTCCGCAATCCACCGTCGTCGAGGCCGCTCAACAGCTGATCAAAGTCGGCAGCGCGCACGGCCTCGATCAAGACCAACTGATCCAACTCATCCGGGAGCTGACATGAACAACACCGCTGTCCACACCATCTACTCCGGGCGTTCGACGAACTGGCCGATGATCGGTCTGTCGATCGTCCTCGTCCTACCGCTCCTGGCGATGGCCAAGGGATCCAACGGCTCGTGGAGTGCAGTCGGCTTCCTCATACCGCTCCTCGTTGTTGTTGCCGCCGTCGCCGCCAATCTGCTCACAGCCACCAGCTTGCGCACCACGGCAGGACCAAACGGGATCACCGTCCACTGCGGCGTGCTCGGCTGGCCTCGATTTCGGTATCCGATGCACCGCATCCAGCACGTCGAGGCGATCGAAGTTCCACGGTCACAGTGGGCGCGAGGCATGTATTGGTGGCCGCGACGAGGACTCATGTTGACCCTCCGCACTGGCCCAGCGTTGAGAATCACGCTCACCAACGGTCGCAAGGTCACCATCAGCACGCCACAACCACAAGCCGCAATCCTCGCGATCGACAGCGCCCGACGCGGCGCCTTCCCGAGCACCGGCGGACTTTCGTAGTCGGCTATCGGCCCGTTGGCAGGTCTGCTGTGTGTCGGATGTGGGCTGACGGCGCGGATCGGATTCACAGCGCATCGGCTGAGACGCCTGCGGGTACCGGCACCTGCAAATCTGGGCGTCGGCTGCGTCTGAAGTGCCGGTCGAAGACAGGGCAAAGGTGGGCTGAAGCGGCACTAGCGTCGGGCGATGGAGTACACCCAGATCTTGTACGACGTCGCTGACCACGTCGCCACCATCACGCTGAACCGCCCCGATCAACTCAACGCGTTCACCACACGGATGATGCGCGAGATGATCGACGCCTTCGATCGCGTCGATGCGGATGACGATGTACGAGCCGTGATCGTGACGGGTGCCGGTCGCGGCTTCTGTGCGGGCGCCGATTTGTCTGCGGGCGGTGCGACGTTCGCCAAGGGTGGAAGTGACGAGCAGACCGCGGCCGGAGTTCCCCGCGACGGCGGCGGGATGTTGTCACTGCGGATCTTCGAGTGCGTCAAGCCCGTCATCGCCGCGATCAACGGTGCGGCGGTCGGCGTCGGGGTCACGATGGTGCTGCCCATGGACATCCGGCTTGTCAGCACGTCTGCCAAGATCGGCTTCGTCTTCGCCCGCCGCGGCATCGTGCCGGAGGCCTGCTCGGCTTGGTTCCTACCCCGGCTCGTCGGCATCAGCCAGGCCCTCGAGTGGTGCTACTCCGGGCGGGTCTTCGGTGCGGACGAGGCCTTGGCTGGTCGACTGGTGAGAAGCATTCACGAGCCGGACGATCTGCTACCTGCGGCGCGGTCGATTGCCGCCGAGATCGTCGAACAATCGGCGCCCGTCAGCGTGGCGCTCACGCGGCGCATGCTGTGGTCGATGCTCGGAGCCGATCATCCCATGGAGGCCCATCGCATCGATTCGCGAGCCATCCTCGAACGCGGGCGCAGCGCCGACGCACACGAAGGAGTCGAGAGCTTCCTGGAGAAGCGCAGCGCGGTGTTCACCGACAAGGTCAGCGATGGGCTGCCCGACATCTTTCCCGAGCCGCTCACGCGCAATTTCTCGTAAAGCTCGCCGCTTTCGGTGCCGATGTGACATGTGCAACGGTACGTGGACGGACTTGGCCGGACTCGTACCAGTTGTGTCGGGACACTTCAAGAGGGCGGACAACACATGAACATGACAGCTGTACGGCTTCGCGCCGGCGATGTAATCGAACTGGAGATCGACGGCGAGATGGTCTCAGCCTTGGTGCTGCTGGCCAACAGCGAGACCGTGATCTTCGACTTCTGCGACGACACCATGCCGTGTGTCGCCCGCCAGGAGGACCTCACCAGCGTTCGAGTCTTCGACGGCCTGACGGTCTGATCACCGGTAGCCTCCTCGGTCGATGACCGACGAGGTGACCCTGTACGAAGCGGCTGGTGGCATGGCCTTCTTCGAACGGCTCGTTGACACCTTCTACGAGGGAGTGGCGAGCGACGACGTCCTGCTGCCCCTCTATGCCGACGCACCAGACCTCAGCGGCCCCCGCCACAGGCTCACGCTGTTCCTCGCGCAATATTGGGGAGGGCCCACGACCTACAGCGAGGAGCGTGGGCATCCACGACTGCGCATGCGGCACATGCCGTTCACGGTCGGCCCCGCTGAACGCGATCGATGGCTGGTGCACATGGGGTCCGCCGTGCGGCATTGCGCCCCGACGGCCGAGGTCGCCGAGCGGCTGATGGCTTACTTCGTTCCGGCGGCAGAGCAGATGCGCAACGACACCGGCTTGCCGATCTCTTCGCCGTCTCAGCGCGGCGGTTGAACCGCGCCGTCCGCCCGTCTCAGGGTGTGGCAGGCGATCGCTGTCGCTGCCGCCGCATTGAGTGAATCGACGCCCGGCGACATGGGAATGCGTGCGCGAAGCGCGCTTGCCGCGAGCGCCTCGTCCGACAGGCCGGCTCGCTCAGACCCGACCACGACGGCCATCTTGTCGCTGACCGGGATGGTGCCGATGTCGTCGGCGCCGGCCGACGGTGTGAGAGCACACACCACGAACCCGTCGTCGGCCAGCCGATGCAACTCGTCGATCAAGCTGGCGCAGCGAGCCGTGGGGAAACCGATGGCCAGGCCCATGGAGACGCGCAGCGAACGACGAGAGAGCGGGTCAGCGCTCGTCGCATCGAAGAGCAGCGCATCCCAGCCCAGTGCCACGGCGTTGCGAACGATCGAGCCCATGTTGATGGGGTTGTCGACTCCTTCGACGACGATCACCCGCGTCGCCAGTTGTCTGATCCCCGCCGGCGTCGGTCGGCGCGGGCGTTCGAACAGAGCAACGATTCCCTGGGGCACGCCCAGCTGAGTGACCATCGACCTCACCCGTTCGCCGCCGGCGTAGATCGGCACATCCGACGCCAGCCGGCAACTCACCGGAGGCGGTTTGGCGGCGTCGACCAACGCCACCACCGGCGTGCAGCCGGCGTCGAGTGCCCGTTCGACGACGAGATCCCCTTCGGCCATGAACAGCCCGTCGCCGTCGTCGTTGCGACGCTGGCGCCGGCTGGCCAGCCCGCGTTCGTTGCGCCGGAAGCAGGCCAGCCTCGGATCATCGGCGTCGTCGATGTGGATCACGTCAGAAGTGCCAGGCGAAGGCGCTCCAGTCGGGCTCGCGCTTCTCGATGAACGACGAGCGACCTTCTTCGGCCTCGTCGGTGGCATACGCCAGTCGCGTGGCCTCACCGGCGAACACCTGTTGCCCGACAAGGCCGTCGTCGATCAGATTGAACGCGAACTTCAGCATGCGTTGCGCAGTCGGGCTCTTGCCGTTGATCTCCTTGGCCCACTGCAGCGCAGTGGACTCCAGTTCCGCATGCGGCACTACGGCATTGACCATGCCCATGCGATGGGCGTCGGCCGCCGAATACTCGTGACCGAGGAAGAAGATCTCGCGGGCGAACTTCTGACCGACCTGGCGGGCGAGGTACGCGCTGCCGAACCCGCCGTCGAAGCTGGCGACGTCAGCGTCTGTCTGCTTGAACTTGGCGTGCTCCGCGCTGGCCAGCGAAAGATCGCAGACGACGTGCAGGCTGTGCCCTCCGCCCGCCGCCCAACCGGGGACGACGCAGATGACGATCTTCGGCATGAACCGGATCAGCCTCTGTACCTCGAGGATGTGGAGTCGCCCGGCTCGCCCCGCCTCGATCGAGTCGCGCTGCTCGCCGGCTTTGCCGGCCTCGTCGACGGACGTGTACTTGTAGCCATCGCGACCGCGGATGCGCTGGTCGCCTCCACTGCAGAACGCCCAGCCACCGTCTTTCGGCGAGGGTCCGTTGCCCGTCAACAGCACGCAACCGACGTCGGTGGTCATCCGCGCGTGATCGAGCGCCGTGTAGAGCTGATCGACGGTGCGCGGCCGGAAGGCATTGCGCACCTCCGGTCGATTGAAGGCAATCCTCACCGTTCCGTGAGCGAGGGCGCGATGGTACGTGATGTCATCGAACGCGAAGCCGGGCACGTCGCGCCATGCTGCGGGGTCGAACAGATCGGAGACCATCGACCCATTGTGGCCCGTCGCGCACTGCTACGTTCAGCTCGTGACCGGCTTGCAGATCTTCGGCGTGCCCGGACTTCCCGAGATCGTCGAAGGCGCCGACTTGGCAGCCCTGATCACCGAGGCGGCGAACGAGGCCGGAACAACCTTGGCGAACGGCGACATCGTCGTCGTCACGTCGAAGATCGTGTCCAAGTCCGAAGGCCGAACGATCGAGCTCGCCGACATCGACCCGTCCCTCTTCGCCATCGAATGGTCGGTCAAGTGGGACAAGGACCCGGCAGTGACCGAGGTGGT
>DATAJN010000010.1:0-2572 GCA_036262105.1 Ilumatobacteraceae bacterium | reverse complement strand
TTCCAGTAGTGCCTCGGTCGTCGTATCGCGAGGCTCGGGCGATCGCGTCGGACAAGGTGCGCGTCGCCACGCACCTGCGGGAGATCATCGACGCACTCAACGGCGTTGCGCCGTGGCCCGACGAGCCTGACGACGAGCAGTTCGACGAGGATCCTCCGCTCCCCGACCTGGCCGAGGTACGTGGCCAAACATTCGCGCGCAAGGCTCTGGAGGTGGCCGCCGCGGGCGGTCATCATCTGCTGCTCGTCGGCCCGCCGGGTGCCGGCAAGACCATGCTTGCCCAACGGCTCACCGGTTTGCTGCCGCCCCTCACACCGGCGCTGGCTCTCGAGGCCACGATGGTGCATTCGGCTGCCGGTGTTCGATTGCCGGCGTTCGGCATGATCCGCCGGGCCCCATTTCGGGCCCCGCACCACAGCAGCTCGATGGTGTCGCTGGTCGGTGGCGGCACCTCGAACCTGCGACCGGGAGAGATCAGTTTGGCCCATGGGGGAGTGCTGTTCTTGGACGAGTTGGGCGAGTTCTCGCCGATGGTGCTCGACGGTCTTCGCCAACCGCTCGAGGAAGGGGTGATCCGAGTCGCACGCGCCCGGGCGAGCGCGACCCTGCCGGCCCGATTCCTCTTGATCGCAGCCACGAACCCCTGTCCCTGCGGTGGCGGTCCGCCGGGTTCGTGCCAATGCGACGACGGGGCGCGGCTGCGCTACCTCCGTCGCCTCAGCGGACCACTTCTGGATCGGTTCGATCTCCGCGTCGGCGTTGCTCGCCCCGACGTCGACGACCTGTTGCTGAGCGGCGGCGGCGAGTGCTCGGCTGTGGTCGCCGAACGCGTCGCCGCGGCCCGCGCCGGCGCGCTCGAGGTTCGCGGCACGCTCAACAGCGAAATCCCGTCGGCGCTTCTCGACGTGGTGGCCCCGCTGCAACCGGCCGCTCGGCTGATGCTGCGCACAGAGCTCGAAGGCGAGCGGCTGACCGGTCGCGGCTACCACAGAATCCGCCGAGTGGCACGAACGCTCGCCGATCTCGACGGCGATCCGACGGAGCCCGTCAGCGAACAGCACGTTGCCCTGGCACTTCAGCTTCGGGTTCGGCTGCGCGTGTCGATCCACCAACGCGTCGCATGAGCCCCGATCTGCCACCCGAGGCCTACGCGGCGGCGCTCGCCGCGTTTCCCCACATGACGATTCATCGACTCGGCGCGCTGCTGCGCCATCACAGCCCGATAGAGGCATACGAGGTAGCAATCGGACAGCACGGTCCGCGTGGGCTGATCGAGCGGGTGCTCGCCGATGAGGCTGTGCGCGCCGCTTGGTTGCGGGCCGGGCGGTCGACCGTCCTCGACGACATCTGGCAACGCTGCATCAGGGTGGGCGTGCGGGTTCTCGTTCACGGCGGGACCGACTATCCGGTGTCGCTGCTCGACGACCCGCTCCCGCCACCGGTGCTGTTCTGTCAGGGCGAGCTCGAACTGCTCGATGGCCGTCGGGCGGCGATCGTCGGAACCCGAAACGCGACCGCTGCGGGTCGCGACACGGCGGTCACGCTCGGCAGGCAGTTGGCGGCAGCCGACGTGCACGTGGTCTCCGGCCTCGCCCGAGGCATCGACGGTTGCGCCCACGTCGGCGCACTGCAGGCGACGGGCCGCGGGCGGCCGATCGCCGTCGTCGCGTCGGGTCACGATGTCGTGTACCCACGCGAACATCGCGATCTCTGGAAGCGTGTTGGCGAACAGGGCCTGTTGTTGTCGGAGGCGCCACCGGGTACCGCTCCCGAGGCCTACCGGTTCCCCTTGCGAAATCGCCTGATCGCTGCCCTCGCCGAGGTCGTCGTGGTCGTCGAATCGCGCGAGCACGGCGGCTCATTGATCACGGTCAACGAGGCGATCGCTCGCAACGTGCCGCTCATGGCGGTGCCGGGCGGTGTGCACAATCGAGCGGCCACCGGCACGAACCAACTGATCCGCGACGGCGCCGGCGTGGTCGTCGAGGCCACCGACGTGCTCATCGCGCTGGCGCTGGATCACCGGCGTGCCACGGGATCCGTTGCCGATCCCAGACCCCGCCCGAATGGCGCCGACCTCACGGTGTACGAGACGTGTGCGAGCGAGCCGCGCACCATCGACGGCCTGTCGCTGGTGTGCTCGTTGAGCCTCGTCGACACGGCGATGGCGGTGGCTCGGCTGGAACAAACAGGCTGGATCCAGCAGACTGACGGGTGGTTCGAGGCCGTTGGGTCACCACTGAGATGACATTCACCGAATACCCTGGGCGGCAATGGCTGTTTCGGTTGCAGGAGCGCGACGTCCCGACCTCGTCGGTGACTGGAGACTCGACGAGTTTGCCGATGCTCTCACCGGGTCCGCGGCCAACACCGTCGGCGCCTACCGCAGCGACCTGTACCTGTTCGCAGAATGGGTGGAGCGCAGCTCGGTCACCTCGCCGGCCGACGTCGATCGCCTTCTTCTTCGCCGGTACGTGGCGTCGCTCACCACCCGGCGGTTTGCCAAGCGCACGATTGCTCGCAAGGTTGCTGCGCTTCGTCGGTATTTCTCGTTCCTCCGTCAGCGTGGGTA
>DATAJN010000009.1:0-7097 GCA_036262105.1 Ilumatobacteraceae bacterium | reverse complement strand
GCCGGCGTCGAGCAGCGGCAGGCGCATGACTCGAAACGCGTAGATCAGCTCGCCTGCCATGTCGGCAAGGCTACCCCCGCGTGCCTGCTCAGGGCGGATGGGTTGTTGGAATCAGTGAGCGCTGATTTCGACCAGCGTGTCGTAGAAGGCAACGCCGCCGCCCCATTCGGTGAGGGTGTCGTTGGTCAGTGAGTTGGCGACCATGCCATCCGGGTGATGCCGGCTCCACCAGCCCCAGGGGATCGACACGACGCCTGGTCGCAGTCGTTCGCTGATGCGCGCCGGAACCTCGATCGAGGCCCGATCGTTGAACACGCGCACGCATTGACCGTCGACGATGCCGCGGCTGGCAGCATCGACGGCGCACAACTCGAGGAACGGGCCTTGCTCGCGCCCGCCATGGCCGGGCAGGTGAGAATAGCTGCCGTTGAGGAAACGGGTGTGCTGCTTGGGTGTCATCAACTGCAGCGGGTAGCGCTCGGCGAGAGCCGTGCCGGGCCCTTCGGCCGGTGGGACGAACGTCGGCAGCGCTGGCTGACCCATGGCGACCAGTGCCTCGCTGACGAACTCGACCTTGCCACTCGAGGTCGGGAAGATGCCTTCACCGAATGGGCGGCCATCTTCGGGATACGGCACTCGCAGCGTGCCCGTCCGGCGCAGTTCGTCGACATCGATACTGGGGAGTGACTCGCGGATCACCGTCATGTCGTCATCGAACAACTCGGGCTCGGTGTAGCCCATCGCCCTGGCGAGCCTGCGGAACAGCTCACTGTTGCTGACCGCCTCACCGCACGGCTCGATAGCCGCCTCGTTCCAACTCAACCACAGGTGGCCCCACGGCGGAACGACATCGGTGGCCTCGATCTGAGTGGTCGCCGGCAAGACGATGTCGGCGTAGCGGGCCGTATCGGTGATGAACTGCTCGTGCACGACGGTGAACAAGTCGTTGCGCATCGCCCCGGCTCGAATCTTCTCGACGTTGGGGGTGATCACCAACGGATTGCAGTTCCACACCAACAGACCTCGGATCGGCAGATCCTTGGTCTCGGACAGGATCTCGGCGAGACGGCTCATGTTGACCCAGCGCGGCTGTCGGCCGCCGAGCAAGTCGGGCCGCTGCAGCACGTCGCCGTCGACCACGGAGCCCGACCACACGCCAACCGATCTGGCCAGCCCGCCGCCGCGGTCCTTCCATGCGCCGACGAGAGCCGGGAGACAGGCGAGCGTGCGGAAGAACATCGCCCCGTTCTCGTGATGCTCGGCGCCCACCAGCGTGCGAATGACGGCCGGTCGGATCGTGCCGTACATGTGTGCCAACCGCTCGATGTCGGCTGCAGCAACCCCGCACGCGGCGGAAGCACGTTCTGGAGTCCAACTGGCGACGTGCGCGGCGAGCTCATCGAAACCGAGTGTGTGCTCGGCGACCCACTGCTTGTCGGTCAGGCCGTCGCGGATCAACACGTGCATGACAGCGAGCATCAGCGCGATGTCGGTGCCGGGCAGCGGTTGGATGAACCAGTCGGCGTCGTCCGCTGTCACCGTGCGGATCGGGTCGACGACGACTACTTGTGCGCCGTCTTTCCGTGCTGTCTCGATCGTCGGCCAGAGATGTCGGTTGGTGAGCTTGGTGTTGGTGCCCCACAGGAGGATCAGCTGCGAGTGGCGAATCTCGAGCGGGTCAAGTCCCTTGGTGGTTCCGTTGGTCATCTTCACGCCGGCACCCACGGTCGGGCCACAGATCGCGCGCACCACACGGGTCGCCCCGACGCGGTTCCAGAACCGCTCCGGGAAACCCATGGCCAAGACGCTCTGGTTGCCTGCATCGCTGTACGGCATGAGGGCTTCGGCGCCGTCGCGGGCGATGATCTCGTGAAAGCGCGAGGCGATCTCGCTGAGCGCTTCGTCCCACGTGATCTGCTCGAAGCGTCCTTCGCCTTTTGGCCCGACGCGACGCAAGGGGTGCAGCACGCGCTCGTCGCTGTACACCCGATCGAGGAACTTGTTGACCTTCGGGCACAGTTCGCCCTTGCTGTAGGGATGATCGGGGTTGCCGCGCATCTGCAGAGCTACTGGCGTCGGCCCGGTGCGGTCGATGGTGACGTGCCAACCACACGTGTCAGGACAGTCGTGGTGGCAGCTACCGACGACGATTTCTGAGGTGGTTCGTGAGGCCGTGCTCATGGACGTACGTTAGACCCGTGTCGACGATTCAGTTCCAGCAAGTCGTTGTCGCCGAGGGAGTGATCGACCTCGGTGTCGGGCAGCCGAACAACGCGATCCTGCCGGTCGACTACGTGCGTCGCGCCGCGGCGATGCAGTTCTCCGATTCGTCGGAGTTCTTGCAGTACGGCGCCGAATGGGGCGACGGTCATCACCGCATCGCGCTCGGCGAGTTTCTCTCCGGCGCGTACGGCACCCCGGTGGATCCGGAGGAGCTGTTCTCGACCAACGGCAACTCGCAGGCCTTGGAGATGCTGTGCACGGTGATGACCGAACCCGGCGACGTCGTGGTCGTCGAAGAGCCCACCTACTTCCTCGCGTTCCAGATGTTTCGCGACCACGGTCTCGAGATCCGCGGTGTGCCGCTCGATGATGAGGGTCTTGTGGTCGACGCTCTGATCGACGCCGTCGGCGCGGTGCGCGCGGAAGGCAAGCGAGTCGCGTTCGCCTACACGATCCCTGCGTTCCAGAACCCGACCGGAATCACCATGTCGTCGCAACGCCGGCTCGACCTGGTCGCGGCCGCGGCGGAACTCGACGTGCTGATCGTCGCCGACGAGGTGTACCACCTGTTGCGATTTGCGCCCGGTCCGATGCCACTGCCGATGTCGGCGTACGTCGACGCGGGTCCAGTTCTGTCGATCGGCACCTTCTCCAAGATTCTCGCTCCGGGGATGCGACTCGGGTGGATCCACGGCTCGACCGAGCGCCTCGCCGCGTTCGCCGACTCCGGACTGATCCTGAGCGGAGGGGGTCTGAACCCCGTCACGTCGAGCCTGGCAACGGCGATGATGCGCATGGGCTGGCAGCAGGAGTACGTCGAATGGTTGCGGGCGACGTTCGCCCGTCGTGCCGCAGTGATGGTGGCCGCGTTGGGCGAACACATGCCGGAGTGGGTCGAGTACGACATCCCCACCGGCGGGTACTTCGTCTGGTTGCGGCTGCCATCGGGCGCCGACGGCAAGGCGTTGCGCGCCCTGGCCAACAGCCACGGTGTCGATGTGCGCCACGGAGCCCAGTTCTCGCCGAGCGGTGCCCTGGGTAACCACCTGCGCCTCAGCTACGCCTTCTATGACGACGACGACATCGCCGAGGGTGTCGCTCGACTGGGTCGAGCGCTGCACAGCAGCTGAGCTCGGTGCTGACCGCATTGCGAGCCAGGTCGGCCACTGAGTGTTTACCGAACTGAAACGGTCTCGAAATCGACTGGGGGCGAGCGGGCCGCTACCGTAGATCTCTCGGCTTGTCAGGAGCCGTTAGGACGGGAGCGCGAGTGGGGACGTTCGACATGCTCATACGCGGTGGAACGGTGATTGACGGCACCGGTTCACCTGCTCGAAGCGCCGATGTGGCGATCATCAACGACCGCGTCGTCGACGTTGCTCCGAACATCGTGGGCTCGGCAGCCAGGGTGATCGATGCAACCGACCGAGTGGTCACGCCGGGATTCGTCGACATTCACACTCACCTCGATGCCCAGTTGGCCTGGGACCCGATCGGCTCGAGCAGTTGCTATCACGGGGTCACCAGCGTGGTGATGGGCAACTGCGGGGTCACCTTCGCACCGTGCAAGCCTGAAGACCGCGCCGTGCTGGCGGCGATGATGGAGAGCGTCGAAGACATCCCCAGCACCGCCATCCTCGATGGGTTGGCGTGGGACTGGGTGACCTACGGCGAGTATCTAGCCAGTATGAGCCGATTGCCGAAGGGTCTCAACGTCGGTGGAATGGTCGGGCACTGCGCCTTGCGTCAGTACGCGATGGGTACCCGCGGAATCGAGCAGGAGCCACCGACCGAAGAAGACATGGCCCTCATGACCTGCCTGCTCGGCGAGGCCATGCGCGGGGGAGCGTTGGGTTTCAGCACCAGCCGCACCTTCCTGCACAAGGTGCCCGACGGCCGCCCCGTACCCGGAACGTACGCCGCACCGGGAGAGCTGTTCATGTTCGCCGATGTGCTCGGCCGTCACGGCTCCGGTGTGTTCGAGAGTGCCAGCCGAATCGGCGAAGGCGATCGCGACAACGCCGACATCCCCGGAACCCGCGCCGAGCTCGCCTGGATGGGCGAGGTCAGCCGGCGCAGCGGACGCCCTGTCAGTTTCGGACTGCTGCAACACAACAGCCGGCCCGACCTGTACTCCCGCGTCATCGAACTGACCAAGCACGAAAACAGCACGGGCGCCAACCTGCGACCGCAGACCACGGCACGGAGCGTCGGGGTGCTGTTCAGCCTCGATACACGCAGCCCCTTCGATCGCGCCGACCCTTGGCGCGAACTGAAGTCGATGCGCAACGGCAAGAAGTTGGTGGCCCTCCGTGATCCGGTGATGCGGACGCGATTGATCGAAGCCGCCGACGCAACCCCGCCCGGCCTCGATCTCGCTCAACTCTTCGTCGTCAATCCCGCCGACTGGGGGCGCGGTGGCGCGCGCTACGACCTCGACCCGTCGACCTCGCTAGCGGCCATTGCCCATCATCGCGGCATCAGCGCGGCCGCCGCGTACATCGAACTTCAGCTGGAGAGCGATGGCTCCTTGGTGTGCAGCTTCCCGTTCCTCAATCAGAAGATGTCGGCGGTGGAGGAGATGCTCGACGAGCCGCTTGTCACGCTAGGGCTCGCCGATGCCGGTGCTCACGTCGGTCAGATACTCGACGCCAGCCAGCCTACGTTCCTGCTCTCGTACTGGATCCGCGAGCGGCAACGCTGGAGCCTGGAGGAGGGTGTGCGTCGCCTCACCAGCGACACCGCCGATCTGTTCGGATTGAGGGGGCGTGGCCGTCTCACATGCGGAGCTTTTGCCGATGTGAACGTGATCGATTTCGATGCGCTGGAGATGCCCGCGCCGTCGTACGTCTACGACTTTCCGCACGGAGCCGGGCGATATGTGCAACGCTCGACGGGATATGACTACACGGTTGTCAATGGTCAGGTGTCGATGGACCACGGCGAACACACGGGTGTGTTCGCCGGGATGATGCTGAAGAACCCGTTGTCCGAGCGGTGAGCGACCCGGTTTCGTTCGCTTGTCCTCGTTGCGGCGCCACGGTTGGTGAACGCTTCTACGGCCCGTGCCAATCGTGTCGCTCCGACCTGCGCGCCAAGTACGTCGGTGAAGGTCGAATCGTCGAAGTCGCCGAGTACGAGCCGAAGATGAACGTCACCCCGAACGCAGTGGCGACGAAGGACGATTGATCGGATTCACTACGACCGATCCGACGGGCCCGACTTCGGGGGTACTGGTGATGGTGAGCACGCCCTTCGACACCGTGCCGGTGTAGCCGATGGTGCCGGCGCTCGCGCCCCGCGCTGAACCGCCGTTGATCGTGAGACAGAAATCGTCTGGCGCGGAGTCGCACAGCAACGTCGATCCGTCGGCGCCACGAGTCACGATCCCGTTGACGGAGACCGTTGTGCCGTCCGGGCAACTCAGAGCACGATGAACGCTGATCGGCAATTGTCCCGGATCGGTGTGGACGCACAGCCGGCCGAGGTCGATCGGGTTGCCGCCGGCGTCGGTGTCGACCTGGACGGTCTTGGCGACGGTCGTCGCCGTGGTCGCTGGGGACTCGTCGGTGCAAGAGCTACCGACCACGACCGCAGCAATCACCAGGATCGGCCCGAACTTCATCGGGGGTTGGACGTACGTGGGTATCGGTTCGGTTCCCATCACTTCGGATTCGGCAGGCCCGGGCCGGGGCGAAACGTCGGGTCGTTGGCCGGGCCTGTGGATTTGGCCTTGCGTGCCGCGGCGCGCTCGGCCATCTGGGTCATCGTCGTGGCCATCGCCGCGGCGGCGCCTTCGTGGGCCATGATCTTGTCGAGCACGGCCGCCGAAGCGCCACCGATCAGCTCGGCCTTGCTGGCCTCGACGTAGTCGGCAGATGCCTGCATCGGCCGCAACGAACCGTTGAGTGCCGGGATCACGTATCGGGCAACCATGTCCCACGAGCGACTCGTGTTCTCACGGTTGGCCCAGTCGTGAGCGAACCCGAGAACGACGCCGAAGCCGCCGGTGACCTGTTGCAGTTGCTGGATTGCAGCAATGAGGTCGTCTGGGGTTCCGATCACTGCCGCGCCTCCACCTTCGGCCCCGCTCTCGGCCACCTGGTCGAGCAGCTCCCAGGCATCGTCCACGTGGATCGCGCCCGGGCGACCGAGAACACGCACGTTGTATTCGTTGTGCCAGCGGTGCAGACCCTGCACGGCCTCGCGGCGCGCCTGCTCCTGGGTCTCGGCGATGTGCCAGCTCATCAGCACACGCCAATCACGTCGATCGACGGTCGTGCCGTGAGCCGCGGCCGCCTCTTCGGCGAAACCCCACTGCGTCGGCAGCGCTTGGAGGCCCTCGAGGCTGGTGGAAGCGATGGAGAGCACGCCGATGCCGTACTTGCCGGCCAACTGCATGCCACTCGGGCTGATGCTCGAAGCGGTGGCCATCGGCATGCGTTCCTGGATCGGCAGGATCTGCAAGGCCGCTTCGTGAAGTGTGAACCAATCACAGTCGTAGGAGAACCGTTCCTCGCCGCTGAGCAGGCGGATGATGATGCCCATCGCCTCGTCCTGCCGATCGCGCAGCAGCATCGGGCTGATGCCCATCGTGCGGGCATCGCTCGGTAGTGCGCCCGGGCCGCTGCCGAACATCGCCCGTCCATTGGTCATGTGGTCGAGCTGCACGATCCGCTGGGCGACGTTGAACGGGTGGTGGTACGGGAGTGACACCACGCCTGTACCGAGCTTGATCGTGTGGGTCACCTGCCCCGCGGCTGCCAGGAACATCTCCGGCGAGGCGATCATCTCCCAACCGCTGGAGTGGTGTTCGCCGCACCAGAACTCGTCATATCCGAGGTGATCAAGGTGGGTCGCGAGCTCGAGATCGC
>DATAJN010000008.1:0-4356 GCA_036262105.1 Ilumatobacteraceae bacterium | reverse complement strand
GATCGCCTTGGCGAGGTAGGTCTTGCCCGTGCCCGGAGCGCCCTCGAACAACACACCGCGGCGGGGCGTGCCGCCCATCTCCTCGGCGAACGTCTCGTGGTTGAGGAACAGGTTGAGCGTGTCGATCGCTTCGCGACGCGTCGCCTCGGCCCCAACCACATCGACCAGTCGCACTGTGGAATCCGACGGGCGCAACATCGTGTGCGGAGACCTGCTCGACGCCATCAGCGGGACCAACATCATGGCGGAGATCATCACCAGCATCACACCCAAGAAGACCAGTTGCGGGTTTTCCGTGATGATCGGGGGGAGGCCGGGATGAATCGGGTTGCCGGTCAGCCAGCGGTACCAGAACCAGACGAAGGGTACGGCTAGGACGATCAGCAGCCGAAGCAGCCGACGTTGACGCATGCGCTCACGGTTGGCGCTGGCGTCGATGTGGCGCCCACGCAACACCGCCCCATGCTGCATTTGCGTGATATCCATCACATCGACCCCCGGGTCCGTTCGTTGAGCGTACAGTACCCACATTACGCAGAGTGCACAAGTCGCTCACTCTACGTGGTCTAGGGGTGAACGCTGGGCACTACCTGTTGACCAGTTCTTGACAGTCACACAGTGTCGTGATCTGCTCTCTGAGCAGGCATTATTCCTCGATCGGAGGCGGCTTTCTGGCCCGCTTGCGGTCGCCGGCGCGTCGTTTCGATTCCAGCCGCTGGCGTACGGCAGAAGCCGAAGGGCGTGTCGCTCGTCGGGGACGCGGCGGCGGCTTGGCGGCTTCGTCGAGGCGTTCCATGGCACTCGCCCATGCCGTCGCCCGGTTCCGGAACTGCGAACGCGAGCCCGCCGACGAGGCCGTGATGATCGGCCCGGCCGCGGCCAGCACCCTGTCGCGCATCGCCTCCGAAAGGCCTGCGCGATCAACGTCGATCATCACAGTGACCGCGGTATCGGATGTGTTCGCGTGCTGGCCGCCCGGCCCTCCTGAGCGCGTGGCGACCCACGACACTGCGTCCGCGGCGACGGCCAAGCCTCGCGGAGTTCGGTACAGGCCGTCGACGGGTTCCACCGCTCCATTGTGACGCGACACGGATTAGCGTTTCGCATGTGAACCCCTGGGAACAGCTGCTCGAGGGAATCGAACTTCCCTTCCACCGCGACCTCGCCGTACCCGCGCTCACCGAGGTGCTGCTGCCCATGCCGCAGCCCGATGCGGTCGCCGACGTCGAGGCGCTCGCCCATCAGCAAGTCGTCGGGCAACTGGCCGCTTCGGTCAGCAGCGGGATGACCGTCGCAGTGGGTGCCGGCAGCCGTGGGCTCGTGGAACGCGTCGCACTGCTGCGCGGCGCCATCACCGGTCTGCGCAGCCTCGGCGCAGAACCCTTCGTCGTACCGGCCATGGGCAGCCACGGTGGCGCGACGGCCGACGGTCAGCGCGGCATGTTGGAAGCACTGGGCATGACCGAAGCGGCAATCGGTTGTGAGATCCGAGCGACGATGGAGACGATCGAGGTGGCTCGAACCACCGACGGCATGCCGCTGTATCTCGACCGCCACGCAGCGGGCGCCGACCGGATCATGCCGGTCAACCGCATCAAGCCGCACACCTGCTTCAAAGGGCCGATCGAAAGCGGCCTGACGAAGATGGCGGTGGTCGGGTTCGGCAAGCAGCCCGGCGCTGCCCAGATCCATGCCTGCGGGCCGCAGGAGATGCGCAACAGGTTGCTCAACGGGATCGCTGCTTTGAAAGCAACGGGGCGGCTGCTTGGTGGTGTCGGATCGCTGGAATCAGCCGACGGCAAGGTCGTCGAGGTGCGGGCATTGACCGCCGACGAGATCGGCACCGATGTCGAGGTCGGTCTCACCGACGCGGCGCGCGACCTGGTTCCGCCACTGCCGTTCCCGGTCATCGATGTGTTGATCATCGAACAGGGCGGCAAAGACATCAGCGGCACGACGATCGATCCCAACGTCACCGGGCGGTTCTGGGTCCATGGTCTCGACGACGCCGAGTCGCCGCGAGTGAGCACCATCGTGTTGCTCGGGATAACCGAAGCGTCGGGCGGCAACGTGCTGGGAATTGGCTTCGCCGATTTCATCCCTGCAGCTGTGGCCGCCGGGATCAATTGGCAGAAGACGTATGTCAACTGCTTCACCGCGGGGCCGTCCGGCGTTCGTCGCAGCCGGATGCCGATGGTCCTGCCGACGGAGCAAGACTGCATCAAGGCAGCACTGAGCATGTGCGGGAAGGCAGTCGACGAGCCGAAGCGCGTCGTGCGCATCCGCAGCACCCTGCACCTCACGCGTTGTTGGGTCAGCGATGCGCTGTTGTCCGAACTTCCCGCCGGTGCCCGCACCGTCGCCTGACGACGTTCAGGGTTGGTTGGCCTCGGCGGCATCGAGCTCGGCTCGAGTGAGCAATGCCGTCATGGTGAGGCCTTCGCCGGCAAGGGCGGCTCCGTGGTCGGGGCTGCGATCGATGACGCAGACCACGTGGTCGACGATCGCTCCGAGACCGCGCAGTTCTTTCGTCGAGATCACGACTTGGCCGCCGGTGGTGATGACATCTTCGATCACCGTGACTCGCCGACCGGTGATCTCGGCCCCTTCGGCGAGGCGCGCCGTGCCGTAGGCCTTGGCCTCCTTGCGCACGAAGGCAGCCGGCAGACCCGTGCGGAGAGAGATCGCGGTGGCGATGGGTACGCCCCCCAGTTCCAGACCCGCGAGAACCTCGGTACCCGGCGGAAGCAGGGGCACCATTGCCGCGGCGATGTCGGCGAGCAGAACCGGGTCGGCCTCGAAGCGGTACTTGTCGAAGTACTCGGTAGCGATCTGACCCGAGCGAAGCGTGAACGTTCCGGTCAGCCGGGCGATCGAGTTGACCCGTTGGGCAAGCGAATCAAGAGGCATCGGCGACAGTCTGTGCACGACGATGTCCGCGCATCAACACTTCCTGAGCGACGGTCGCCACGTGCGCGCCATCGGCCGCGAAGATGTGGCCGATGGTCAGCCCGCGCCCACCCACGAAGCTGTGGCAACTGAAATCGTGGAGGTGCCAGTCGTCGGCGCGAACCGGGCGATGGAACCACATCGTGTGATCGAGGCTGGCAGCGAACCTGCCTTCGTCGTCGAAGCCGCTGGCGGCTTGCACTGCGTCTGCCGGAAGATCGTCGGAGAGGTAGGCGAGCCAGCAACGATGCAGCAGTTGATCGTCTCCCAATGAAGCATTGACCTTCATCCAGGCCAACGTGCGCGCCGTGCCGAGACGTGGTGCCGGCGCCGACCACGCTCGCGGCACGAAGCGGCGATCGAACGACATCGTCCAGGAATCGGACACCAACGATTCGGGCCCGGGTACGTCGGCATCCATCGCGACCGTCTGCAGGTCTGTCGAGTGTTCGGGACGCTGGAACGAAGCCTCGAAGTTGAGGATCGCACCGACGGCCTGGCGGGCGATCACTCTCCGAGTCGAGAAGCTGCGTCCATTGCGGATTCGGTCGACTTCGAACCTGATCGGTTCCGTGTGGTCGCCACGCCGGATGAAATAGGCACGCAGCGAGTGAACTTCGAGGTCGGCGTCGACGGTGCCGGCCGAGGCTCGAAGGGATTGGGCGACGATCTGGCCTCCATACAATCCTCCCCACGGGTATTGCGGCCCAATTCCGACGAAGGTGTCCGCTCCATGAGGCTGAAGATCGAAGAGTCGGCTGAGATCCATCGGCGCAAGGGTAATTATCGAATTGGCCGAATACGAAACTATGATGGTCGCCATGGCAAAGCGAGGGCCCAAAGGGCCGATGACCGATGAGCACAAAGCAGCACTGGCAACAGGCCGCAACGAGGGGAATGCGGTGCGCAGCTATCTCGAAGCATTGCGCAACAACAAACCAAAGCGCGGCCGGCGTCGCACGCGTGAATCGATCACTTCGCGATTGGCGGCTATCGATACCGAGTTGGCCTCCGCCGATCCCATGAACGAACTACGGCTACGGCAGGAGCGCCGCGATCTGCAGGCGGAGATGACGTCACTGGGAGAAAAGGTCGACATCAGCGCTCTGGAGAACGGATTCGTCTCCGTCGCCAAGTCGTACAGCTCCCGCCAGGGCATTTCCTATGCCACCTGGCGAGAGATCGGCGTCGACGCGTCTGTTCTCAAGCGCGCCGGCATCTCCCGCGGCGTCTAGGCGCCGACGCTTCTACAGCACCTCGACGCCGTCGAGTGCGTCGAAGACGGCTCCGGCATGGCGAAGAGAACGATGGAGATCGAACGCTTCGTCGAGCAGCTGCGACGACACGGCAACCCGCGAATCGGCCTCCAGTAGTTCACGGAACGATCGCTTTTCGCTCCATGATCTG
>DATAJN010000007.1:0-4272 GCA_036262105.1 Ilumatobacteraceae bacterium | reverse complement strand
GCGACATCGAGGTACTCGAGGTTGGAGAAGAACGGCACGGCGATGCAGATCCGCGGCGCAACCGGCGATTCCGCAGTCATCGTTTACGCTCGTCGTCATGTCGACAGCCGTGAAGCAAGCCCTCGTTCTAGCACTGGGTGGTGTCATCATCATGCTTGTCATCCTGGCGTTGACGCGCCGACGCCTCCTCACCACCAGGTACACGCTGGGGTGGCTCGGTGTCGGTGCGTTCGTCGCCCTGGCGGCGGTGACGTTGCCGTTCGTCGGACGTCTCGGCAAGGTGGCCAACATCACTCCGACAGCCGTGTTGTTGATGCTGAGCTCGCTGTTGCTGTTGGCGATCTCGATCCAACTCTCGATCAGCGTCTCGCTTCTGCAGGAGCGACTGCGCACCACGGCCGAGGCCCACGCGCTGCTGGCTCGAAGGGTCAGCGAGCTGGAGAACACATGACCGACATCGTCGTCGTCGTGCCGGCGTTCGATGAAGAGGCCTGCATCGGCGACGTCGTCACCTCCGTACGCAACCTCGACTACGACTGCGTCGTGGTCGACGACGCCAGCACCGACCACACTGCCGAGGTGGCCGAGAAGGCGGGTGCGGTCGTGATCCGCCTGCCGATCAACCTCGGTGTCGGCGGCGCCCTTCGAGCCGGGTTCCGGTACGCGGTCGACACCGGAGCAACCACCGTCGTACAGGTCGACGGCGACGGCCAGCATCCCGTCGATCAGATCGGCACGCTGGTGCAACATCTCGACGAAGGCGGCTACGACATGGTGGTGGGAAGCCGCTTCGCGCCGGGCGGTGTGTCATCACCCCAGTCACGACTACGCCGAAGGGCGATTTCTCTTCTGTCGGCAACGCTGCGACGGCGCAGCGGGTTGACGATCAGCGACCCCACATCAGGGTTTCGAGCAATCCGCGATCCATTGCTCACCGCCTTCGCCGGCAACTTCCCCCATCACTACCTCGGCGACACGTTCGAAGCCCTCCTCGTGGCCGGTCGACGCGGGTACCGCATCGCCGAGATCCCGGTCGAGATGCAGGCCCGCCAGGGAGGCCAACCATCGACGGCTCTACCCGCGTCGGTCCGCGCCACGCTCCGTGCCCTCACCGTGCCATTCACCGGTTGCAGCTTCGACCTGCCCCCACGGTCTCCAGGCTGACCAGGCAACCGCAACCATCGCCGCGGCGTTGAGCGCAACGAGCAGCATCGGCGTAATCGACGGCGTCCACGGCAGATTGCCCGTCAACACGATCTTGCCGTCGGCACCGACGGTGTAGCGGCGCAACATCTCCCAAAACGCGCCGACCTCGGCCACGACCACCAGGGCAAGCACAGCACCGACGAGTGGTCGCTGCGCCAGCCGCGGTGCGCGCAGCTTCGACCGATCGTTGAACATCGGCAGGAACGCGACCCCGACGAAGATCGGTAGCGAATATCTGCCCTGATACGTGAGACCAGCCCGCGAGTTGGTGAATCCGTTGATGATCAACGGCAAGGCGAGCCACACGGCAACGAGCATCACAAGGGCAACGAAGGTTCGACGTGTCGCACTGCGAAGGTGGATGACGGCCACAAGCCCCAGCGCCACGAACCACGCCGCGTAGACGAACGATGGAAGGGTTGTGTCGAGCCACCCGAGCACCCCGATCGTCTGACGGAGGTAATCGCCCCAGTTGTGCACCGATCGGCGCAGCGCAGCTGCGAGGTCCAACGTGTTCGTCAGTCGCTCATCCTTGATCTCCATGCGGGAGTACACGAGCCAGAGCCACGAGCCGACCAGCGCCAATGCAGTGGGGCCTACCGCCCACGCCAGGGATCGCCGCGACAGCAGTTCGCGACGACGCTGAGGACTGGCCGCGATCACGGCGACGACAACGGTGCCAGCCATCCACACGATGGAGATGGGTCGCATCAACACGACTGCTGCCGACAGCCACGACGCAAGGATCAGCAGTCGTAGAGGTAGTCGAGCATCGGTCGCCACGCGACTCAGGCATGCCCAGATGGCAACGAAGACGGCGACCTCGATTGCGTTCGGGTTGACCGACGCCATCAGGAACAGCGCCATTGGCGTGAACGCCGCTAGCTGCAATGCGACGACCTCGTCGCGCAGCCCACGCTTGGCGACGATCATTGCCAATGCCAGCAGTGCGACGCAGAGCACTGCGGATACGAGTCGGTATGGCAGCACTTTGTCCGACTGACCGGATACGGCCACGGGCACGCCGACCAGCCCGTAGTACCAGGGTGGGTAGCGCGCCGCCGAGGAGATCAGGTGTGGCGAAGTCGGGCTCACGCACGACGCTGGAACGTCGGGAAGTCCGTTGTAGCAAGACGGACTCGGAGGGCCGAGCGAGTCGGGGCCGTCGAACTCGCGCAGGTTCGCGGGAAGGTTCGAAAATTCGGGGCCGGCCGGCGAGCCGAGCAGCTCGCCGTGTGCGGTTCCGTAGGCCTTGTAGATGTGAGCCGGTTCATCAGGAGAGGCGAAGCGCGGAATTCCGACAGCCCAGGTGATGACGACCACGAGCAGGGCGAGAAAGTACCCGGCAGCAAAGCGCACCATCGGCCGGCTCATCGTCGGAGCTCTTCGAACAGGTCGAGGTACTGGCGGGCCACGACATCGGCACGGAAGTAGCGGTTGACGAACTCGAACTGTCGATCGGCGACGTGTTTGCGGAACTGTGGCGATTCGAGCAGGTGACAGATCGAGTCGGCGATAGCCGTTGGCTCGGCGCTCTCCACGATCTGCAGCTCCGGCCATTGATCGAGGTCGATGCCGGGGAAGACGTCGCGACGCACGCGTGCGAATATCGGCACCCGCGCGGCCATCACTTCCAATGTCGTGATGCCGAGACCGTGACCATCGAGGTCGTGCGACTCGACAGTCGCGGCAGCCAGGTAGTCGGGAACCTCGACGTGGGGAACTCGGCCCGTGACGACGACGTGATCGGCGACCCCGAGTTCCTCGGCCAACCGCTGGAACTCGTCGTAGTACACCTCGCCGACCACGAGCACGCGCACGTCGGGAAAGCGCTTGGCGATTCGTGGGAGCGCCTGGATCAGGGGCACGCGACTGCGGATGGGGATGACGTGGCCGAACGAGAGGATCACCGGCCGATCGAGCCCGAGCCCGAGCCGGCGACGCACGCGATCGCCGTCGCCGGTGCCGAACTCGTCCACCCGTAACGTCGCCGGGATGAACCGCACCGGTCCGCGCCGCGGTCTGTATCGACGCTGGGCCATCTCGCACACGTAGCGGTCGACGCCGACCACCACGGGACGCCCGGGCGCGTTGAGCAGTCGCAGTGCGGTGCGATCTACCGTCGAGATGAACGCCCGGAGCACCGCGTTGGTGTGCATCAACGGCGTGTGCACGGTGAGCACACGCGGTATGCCGCGGCGCCAGGCGACCCATGTGGTCACGAACGTCAAGTCGAAGAACTGGCCGTTCTGATGTACGACTTCGGGACGCACCTCGTCGAAGAGCCGCTTCACCCGACGGATCACGCCGAGGCGAACGACGAACGGCAACGCGTAGTTGAAGGCGAGACTGCCCGGTGTGACCGACCATGCCGGCACTCGCACGACCGTGATGCCATCCATCACCTCGCGTTCTGCAGCACCGGGAACCGATGTGGTCATCACCCACACGTCGTGGCCCTGGCGGACGTATTCGCGGGCAACATCGAGCGAGAAGTGAGCGCTGCCCGTCGTGCGCGGTGGAAAGAAGCTGTTGACGACGAGGATCCTCATCGGACGGGCATCCGCGCGGTCGTCACCGTCTCGTTGTACACGAACCAGCGACCGAAGGATCGCGGAAATGGGAACGACGCGATCCGCTCGAGCTCCAGGCCGCACTGCGCGACCAATCGAGTGAGCGCCGCAGCGTCCATGAAGCGAACGTGGGTGGTGTCGGATTGCTGCCCGCGTTCTTGCGGCGTGATCAGCAGAATGCGTGCTCCTGCAGCGAGATGCGGAAGATACGTGCGAATCAGTTCGACACCAGTGCCTTCATCGAGATGTTCGAGCACGTGCGAGCACAGCAACGTGTTGAACTGCCGAACGGGCTCGTGAGTCGCGTACGCAGTGGCAAAGTCGGCTGGGGTGTAGGCCTCGTGACCGTTCTCCTTGCACACGGCGATCGCCGTCTCGTTCGGGTCGACGCCCACCCCGCGCGGCCGCACGAAGTCGAGGCAACGCCCGATTCCGCACCCGACGTCGAGCACTCGACCAGTGGCCAGTCGATGGATGTTCCAGCGATAGGGAT
>DATAJN010000006.1:0-7533 GCA_036262105.1 Ilumatobacteraceae bacterium | reverse complement strand
GGATGAGCGCTGGTGGGATGCCGGCAGGGCGCGGCGATCAGCCAGGTTCCAACTGTTGACGGGGTCAGGATCACTGCTGCTGGTCTGCCTCGAGCGCCAGCAGTGGTGGCTGCTCGGCGACTATCGCTGAGGTCTCAACCGATCAGCATGCTCAGTCGTTCGACCGAACGGCCGCGGGTAGCACAGGGCCTCGTCGATCGTCAGCGTCTTGCCCACGAAGCCCAATCTTGAGGCGCGTCGTTCGGGCTGGTTATTCGTCCTCGCCCGGCTCAGTGTTCAGGCGAGGACGAGTTCCCGCTCGGCCTCCGGGCGCAACAAGTCGTTGCTCAAGCGGAAGCCGACACCGCGGACGGTATGGATGAATCGCAGCTCCGGCGCTCGCAACTGGAGCTTGCGGCGCAGGTTGGAGAGGTGCACGTCGACCACGTGGGTGTCGCCGACCCAGTTCGGGCCCCACACCTCCTCGAGCAGTTGTGTGCGAGCGCAGACCTCCGACGGGCGGCGGCAGAGCTGCTCGAACAGCGCGAACTCGATGCGTGTGACGGGAATGTCGTGTGAGCGGACGCGGATCTCCTTGCGGCCGACATCAACGGTCAATGGACCGAGGCTGATGACCGACGCATGGATCGGATCCCATCCCGAATGCAGCTGCCGCGGCCGGCGAAGCAACGCCTGGCAGCGGGCGGCCAGCTCGTCGGGGTTCACGGGTGTCGACACCACGTCGTCAGCGCCGGCGCGCAGAGCACGGATTCGCATGTTGTCGGCACCGGGGGGGGCGATACCGACAACATACGAGTCCGTGAGCTCGCGCATGGTGTCGAACAAGCTGCCGCCGTGCGGGCTTGGCAGCTGAAGATCGACCATGATGACGTCAGGTGTGAAGGATGTGGCGAGTGTGAGTGCAGCTGGTCCTTCCGTCGTTGCACTGACGGAGAACCCGCGGGCCCGCAACGCAGACGAGGCAACGCGCCGCAACAGCGCGTCGCTCACTGCCACCAGCACACGTGGTGCGAGTTGTGCGTCTGGTTCCATGGAGCTGTGCTTCCCGCCTCTGAGGTATGTCGGGTCGAGCCCGAGCGTCCCATTTCCCTACGAAAGAGTTATCGGCAGACGATGCCGCAGCTATAGCACGGATTTCCACAAATGGGTCTACGGTCGATACTCGTGACCGAAGTCCCGGCCGAAGGCGTCGACCGTCCGGACCATGGTCTACACCATGGCGTCCGCCGGGCGGTAGCAATCCGTTCACCTTCGGACTCGCGCGAGCGCGACTCGATTGCCGCGTTCCTGACAGCGTTCGACAGCCTCGATCGGCCCTTTGACGAGCAGGCCGCGCCCATTCACGTGACAGCCTCGGCGATCGTCACCGGCGATGCGGGTGTGGTGCTGCACCTACACAAACGGCTCGGCATGTGGCTGCAGCCAGGTGGTCACATCGACCGCGGGGAGACGCCGTGGGATGCGGCACGCCGCGAGGCGGGGGAGGAGACCGGGATGCCCGTGACCCCGATCGGACAGCCGTCGCAGCTGGCGCACGTCGATGTGCATCCTGGGCCGCGCGGCCACACGCACCTCGATCTGCGCTACCGGTTCACTGCTCCGCCGGTCGTGCCTGTGCCGCCTGAAGGGGAGAGCCCACACGTTCGTTGGTTCTCGTGGGCGCAGGCCATCGCCGTAGCGGATCCGGGTCTGGAGGGAGCACTGCGAATCGCTCAGCCAGGACAACCGACGTGGAGACCTGCCGTCGTGGCCGACGCCGCAGGTTGCGCGCGGGTCTACGTCCGGGCCAAGGCGTACGTGATGGCCGATGTGCCGGACCCCCACACCGAAGCCGAGATTGCCACGTGGATCGCCGAGCAGGCGATACCGCAGATGGAGGTGTGGGTTGCCGATGTCGACGGAGTCGTGGTGGGCCAGATGATGCTGGCACCCGGCTGGCTGAACCACCTGTACGTCGACCCGTCGTGGATGGGCCGCGGCCTGGGTGATCGGTTCATCGCGCTGGCCCGGCAGCGTCAGCCGAGCGGGCTGCAGCTGTGGGCGTTCCAGAGCAACGTGAGCGCTCGCCGTTTCTACGAACGCCACGGCTTCGTCGCCGTCGAGCTCACCGACGGACGGGGCAACGAGGAACGCTGGCCGGATGTGCGTTTCGAGGGCTGAGGACTGAGGCGCGACTGCAGCACGGCCTCGATTGCAATCGACGGTGGAAAAGACGATTACGATTTCCAAAGTGTCTGCGACTCCCACCATGGCTGATGTCGGCAGGCACGCGGGTGTGGGCATCGGCACGGTCTCGCGAGTTCTCAACGGCAGCGTGCACGTCACCGACGCAACGCGTCGCAAGGTACTCGAATCTGCCGAGGCGATCGGCTATCAGCGAACTCGAAAATCTGCCGCTGACCGGGGCAAAGGCGGTTCTCTGGTCGCCGTCCTGGTACCGTTCTTCGACGAGCAATCGGCGTTCCAGCGCCTGCGCGGGATCGTCTCGCGGCTCGCACCCCATGGCTGCTCGGTGGTGTTGCACAACGTCGAGTCGCCCGCACAGGCACGTGCGAAGTTGTTGGAACTTCCAAGAAGCGCCACCCTCGGTGGATTGATCGTTGTCACGCTCCCGCTCGTCGGTGACGAGGGTGACCGCCTGATCTCGGGACGATTTCCCACGGTGCTCATCGATGCCGTGTACCCCGGCCTTCCGAGTGTGGGGATCGACGACCGTGCCGGCGGTGCCCTGGCCACCAAGCACCTGATCTCACTCGGACACCGGCGGATCGCCTTCGTCAGCGAACCCCCGCACAACGCGTTTGGTTTCGTGGCCGGTGCACGCCGTGAGGAGGGCTTCCGCGCGGTGATGGCCGAAGCCGGGCTGAAGGTGCCGGCCAACCTGGTTCGCTACGGCGCCTACCTGCATTCGGCAGCGAGGCAGATGGCCACCGAGCTGCTCTCATTGCCTGAGCGTCCGACGGCAATCGTCGCCGCATCCGACGTGCAGGCCATCGGTTGCATGGAGGCTGCATCGCGGCTGGGGATCTCGGTTCCCGACGAGCTGTCGGTGGTCGGGTACGACGACATCGATCTCGCCACCCTGATGGGTCTGTCGACGGTCCGTCAGCCACTCGTCTATTCGGGTGAACGTGGCGCCGATCTTCTGCTCGAGGCGCTCTCGATGCCGAACCGAATACCGCATACAGAGCGACTGGAGCTGGAGTTGGTGGTCCGCTCGACGACAGCGGCAGTCCAACGAAAGAACCGACGATGACCCAAGGCAGCACGATCCGCCAGGGTGCGGATCACGGCAGCGCCTTGTGGTGGACGGACGCCGTCGTCTACCAGCTGTACCCACGCTCGTTCGCCGACAGCGACGGCGACGGCTGCGGAGACCTCGAGGGAGTTCGTCAACACCTCGATCACCTGGGCGAACTCGGGGTCAACGCCATCTGGTTGACGCCGTGCTTTCCCTCGCCGCAGCGAGATCATGGTTACGACGTGGCCGACTACTTCGACATCGAGCCGACCTATGGCTCCCTGGAGGATTTCGATCGGCTCGTAGCAGATGCAGCGGAACGATCGATTCGAATCCTGCTCGACGTGGTCCCGAACCACTGCAGCTCGGAGCACGCCTGGTTCCAGGCAGCGCTGAAGGCGGGTCCCGGCTCGCCGGAGCGTGCTCGATACTGGTTCCGCGACGGCAAGGGCCGCGACGGCAACGAGCCGCCGAACAACTGGCGGGCGATCTTCGGGGGCTCGGCATGGACCCGGGTCACCGAAGCCGATGGCAGCCCCGGCCAGTGGTACCTGCACACGTTTTCGCCGTGGCAGCCCGACTACAACTGGTACAGCCCAGAGGTGGTCGACTACTTCGATCGCATGCTGGTGTTCTGGTTCGATCGTGGTGTCGAGGGGTTCCGGGTCGACGCTGTACCAGTGCTCGGAAAGCACCCCGACCTGCCCGACATGGCGCCCGTGCCGCCGGGTCTGACCGACGCTCAGGCCTGGCACCACAACATCTACGGGTACTTCTACAAGACTGGCCACGATGTGTGGAAGCACTGGCGGACGGTGATCGACGAATACGAGCGCACCCACCCCGGTCGCCACCTGGTGACGATCAGCGAGTCGTACGGCAAGCCGGACGTCGTGCTCGAGTTCTTGAAGGGCGACGAGTTCCATCAGTCGTTCGCTTTCGACCTGATGTTGATCACGTGGATGGCGGCGCCGATGCGCAAGGCGATCACCGACTCGATCGACATGCTCGCTGCGGTCGGCGGGACGCCTGCGTGGACGCTCAACAACCACGACACGCAACGCATCGTCACCCGACTCGGTCGTCTCAACGCCAACGACCCCGCCGCCTTCACGGGCAGCAACCTGGTCTACGTCGATGCTCCGATCGACCTCGAACTGGGGCGACGACGGGCGCGTGCTGCAGTCACGCTGGCGGCGGCGCTGCCCGGCGCCCTGTACCTCTTCCAGGGCGAAGAGCTCGGTCTCGAGGAGTACCTCGACATGCCCGACGACGCCCGCGAGGATCCGTTGTTCATCCGTACGGATGGCAAAGAGCGCGGCCGCGACGGTTGCCGCATTCCCCTTCCGTGGACCGCCGATGCAACGACCTCGTTCGGGTTCTCGCCGGAAGCAGTCCAGCCATGGCTCCCGCAGCCGCAGAACTGGGGCGCGTTGTCGGTGGAGAGGCAGGTCGGCGATCCGCAGTCCATGCTGAGCTGGTACCGCACGCTCCTGGCTCATCGCCCGATGCTGTCGGGCGACCTGGTCTGGGTCGATGCGTCCGATCCCAGCTGCTTGGCGTTCGAACGCAACGGCGTGCTGGTCGTCGCCAACGTTGGTTCCGTCGCGGTCGAGCTGCCGGCAGGGCTCGTGGCCGGGCGCACTGTGATCCTCGCGACACAACCGGAAACGACGGCGCAGCGGTTGCCGTCCGATTCGTGTGTGTGGTTGTCAGCCGTCGACTGAGATGCGCACGGCGATGTCGCTCGACGACGTGCCGACCCACAACTCGAACGGCCCGTCGACACGCACCCAGGCATGGTCGGCGACGCTCCAGGTGTGCATGGTGCGCGGGTCGAGCGAGACGGTGACGGTAGCGGAGTCGCCGGCCGAAAGTCGAGCCTTGGTGAACCCGACGAGTTGGATGGCTGGTTCGTCACCTCGGCGCTCGGCCGGGCCAGTGCGTGCCGCGTAGATCTGCACGACCTGTGCTCCATCGCGGTCGGATGAGTTGACCAGGTCGACCTCGACGGCAGCGGGATCCGCAAGCCGTGCCCCGGTGATGCGGACCTCCGCGTAACCGAGGCCGAATCCGAATGGGAACAGCGGTCGCCGGCCTACCGTCTCGTACCACCGGTAGCCGACCAGCCGGCCCTCGGCGTAGTTGGCCACGCCATTGCGGCCGGGGTAGTGCTCGAACGCGGGCGTATCTTCGAGGCGTGCCGGGAACGACACGGGTAGCCGGCCCTGCGGTTCCGTGTTGCCGAGCAACAGGTCAGCGATCGCTTCGCCCATCTGCTGGCCAGGGAACCAGGCCATCACGACGGCGTCGACCTGATCGAGCCAGGGCATCGTGACGGGAGAGCCGGCATTGATCACCACCACGGTGCGCTTGCCCGCCGCGGCAACGCGCGAGATCAGTTCGTTCTGGTCACCCGGCAGGTCGAGTGTGGTGCGATCCCATCCTTCGCATTCCCAATCGTCGTTGGTGCCGACGACCACGATCGAGCAATCGGAGGTGCCGGCGACGTCGACTGCTTCGCCGAGGAGGTTCGCACTGATGGGCGGCTGCGCGCCGATGTTGACACCGCTCATGCCTTGACCGGTCGGGCGGTGACGCACCTCGACCTCGAGCAGGTACTGGTGGTCCGCTTCGAGCTCGACCGTGGCCCTCAGCTCGGCCTTGCCGGTGCCGAAGAACGATCCCCCTGTGGGAAGCGACTCGTTGTCGACGACCACTTGCCGGTCGATCAGCAGCCGCGTGGGACCGACGGACTCGATACCCAACGCCCATGTGCCGGTCGTGTCAGGTGTGAACGTAGTGCTCAGACGAGCGCCGAACTTGGGGTTCGAGTCGGCGCGACCGACGGGGTCCGTGACCCACATCATCTGCATCGTTCCCGCGCCCGAACGCATTGCCGCGGCGCCGGGATCGTCGAGCGCGTCGGGGTCGTAGAAGTAGTCGACCGTCATCGGGCCGTGCAGACGAGCCTCGATCTCTGGGAGACGCCGGTTGATGTTGCAACCGGCGCCATGAACGACCTCGATCCCGGCGGCACCCAGTCGGGCGCGTAGGCTGTCGAGCGGATGAGCGACGAAGGTGGGTGTGACGTGGGCGCTCCCGCCGCCCAACGCTTGCCCGACTGCCGCGTTCGGCCCGATCACCGCGACTCGCTGCAGCGCGCCGGTGTCGAGGGGCAAGGCTCGCCGCCCGGCCACCGCTTCGTTGCGTAGAAGCACCATGCCCTCCGCAGCGGCGCGGCGCGCCAGCCGCACATCATCTGGAGCGTCTCGTGCGGTCTCCGGACCAGGCGCACCATCGTCGAACGCACCGACGCTGTCCAGGAGCCGCACGACGTTGATCGCGGCGCGCCGCACGTCGACTGCCTCGGCGGAACCGTCGCGAACTGCGGCAACCAGTTGAGGGCCGCGATGACGTGTCGGGCCTGGCATCTCCAGGTCCACGCCGGCGACGAGCGCCTCGACCGTCGAGTGCAGACCGAACCAGTCGCTCACCACGACTCCCTCGAAGCCCCATTCGCCGCGCAGCACGCCGTCGATCAGCTCCACCGCGTCGGCCGCCCACGGGCCGTTGATCCGGTTGTACGACGTCATCACCGACATCACCCCGGCCTCTTTCACCGCTGCCTCGAACGGCACGAGGTACAGCTCACGCAAGGTGCGCTCGTCGATGCGCGCGTCGATCGACATCCGCTCGAACTCGGTGTCGTTGCCGACGAAGTGCTTGATGCAACTCGCCACGCCCTCGCTCTGCAAGCCCTGCACGTAGGCCACTGCCGTTCGCGCGGTGAGGTACGGGTCTTCGCTCATGCACTCGAAGTTGCGCCCGCCGATCGGCGTGCGGTGGAGGTTGACGGTCGGGGCAAGCAGCACGCGGGCACCCTTGGCGCGGGCCTCGCGTCCCAGCAGCTCACCAACTTGCCTCACCAGCGCCGGGTCCCATGTGGCCGCAAGAAGCGTGCTGCACGGCACAGCGATCGACGGCGGCCCGCCGCCGAACCTCGTGCCTCTGGCCCCGACCGGACCATCGCTGACTCGCATCGAGGGAATGCCGACGCGTTCGATGGGCACGGTGTGCCAGACGTCGGCGCCGGCGAGCAGCGAGACCTGCTCGTCAAGCGTCAACGAGTCGACGAGCGCGTTGATGTCGTCGACCATGAGGGCGGTGTGTCAGCCCTTGACGGAACCGGCCAGGAGACCGCGCACGAAGTAGCGCTGCAGCAAGAAGAACACCGTCAGCGGCAAGACCATCGAGACCATTCCAGCAGCGGTGAGCAGGTGCCACGACTG
>DATAJN010000005.1:0-5000 GCA_036262105.1 Ilumatobacteraceae bacterium | reverse complement strand
CACCCACTCGTCGTAGGTGAGTGCTGCGTCGATCGCGTTGCGCACGGCTTCGACCGTCTTTGCCTTCGAGACGCCGACCGACGAGCCCATGTTGGCGGGTTTGACGAACAGGGGCAGGCCGAGTTGCCCGGCCAGCTCGGCCGGCAGACCCGGGGTGATCTCGTGCGCTCGGAAGGCCCGGTAGTCGGCCTGGGCAATTCCATTGGCGGTCAGCACCTGCTTGGCCATTGCCTTGTCCATGGCCAGCGCCGAGCCGAGCACGCCGGAGCCGACGTACGCAACGTTGGCCAGTTCGAGGAGGCCCTGCACGGTGCCGTCCTCGCCCATCGGACCGTGCAGCAGGGGCATGACCACCGTGCTTGTGGTGTCGGCGATGACCTCGGCGGGCACGATCGTGGCGCCGGCGGGATCGAGCCTGCTCGGTAGCGTCGTTGATCCGGCGGCCAACGCGGCGCGGGCGCCTTCAGCGATGGCCCACGTGCCGTCGCGGGCGATGCCGACGGGAACGATGTCGTACCGGGCCGGGTCGGCGGCGCGCAACACGTGCGCCGCGGTGGTGCAACTGACGTCGTGCTCGGCCGACTGGCCGCCGAACAACACCACCAGCCTGATCCGATCACGTGGTCCCATGCCGCCCCGACGGTACCGTGTGAAGCGATGCGATTCAGGGCAAGCGAGGTCGCCGCGGCAACGGGCGGACGTTTGGTCGGTCCCGACGTCGACATCGACGGTGCTGGTTTCGACACGCGAACCCTGAGACCAGGTCAACTCTTCGTGCCGCTGATCGCCGAACGCGACGGTCACGAGTTCATCGATCAGGCATTGGCTTCGGGCGCCGCCGCATACCTCACCTCGCGTGCGGCCGCGGAAGAGGGAACCGCCATCGAGGTCGCCGACACGCTGCGGGCATTGATGGATCTCGGCGCTCATCGTCGACAGGCGTTCACCGGCACCGTGATCGGTATCACTGGCTCTGTCGGCAAGACGAGTACGAAGGACATGGCGTGGAAGGCCCTGGCGGCCAGCCGTCGCACTGCAGCCAACGAGCGCAGCTTCAACAACGAACAAGGCCTGCCGACGACGATCCTCAACCGGCCCGATGACGTCGAGGTGATGGTGTTGGAGATGGGCATGCGCGGGTTCGGCGAGATCGAGCAGTTGTGCCGAATCGCAGCACCTCACGTTGGCGTCGTCACGCGAGTTGCCGAGGCCCACAGTGACCGGGTCGACGGGATCGAAGGTGTCGCCCAGGCGAAGGGCGAACTGATCGCGGCGCTGCCCGCCGACGGCATCGCCATCCTCAACGCCGACGATCACCGGGTGAGGGGCATGAGCCGGTTGACGTCGGCGAGCCGTCTGTTGTTCGGCGAGGCCGATGACGCCGACGTGCGTGTGCGCCGCCTGGAGCTCGACGAACTCGCGCGCGCTTCGTTCGTTGTCGACAGCCCATGGGGCACCGTCGAGGTTCGCCTGTCGATCAGCGGGCGGCACATGGCTTTCAATGCAGCGGCTGCTCTGGCTTGCGTAGGGGCGGTTGGCGGAGACCTTGCCGCTGGCGCGGCGGCACTCTCCGAGGTGGGGCTGACGGCGATGCGCATGCAGGTCGAGCGCTCGGCCTCTGGCGCACTCATCTTGAACGATTCGTACAACGCCAATCCGACGTCGATGCGCGCCGCCATCGACGCACTCCTCGACCTTCCTGCGAAGCGTCGCGTTGCGATCGTGGGGATCATGGCCGAGATCAGCGATGCCGAAGCAGAGCATCGGTCGATCGCGCAGTACGCCGCGGATCGGGGCGTCGAGCTCATCGCCGTAGAAACCGATCTGTACGGCGTTGCCCCGTCGGTCGACGCTGCTGCGGCGCTGGGTCCGATCTCCGGCGGTGACGCCGTGCTCGTCAAAGGCAGCCGGGTGGCCGGGCTCGAACGAATTGCTGCCCTGCTCGTAGCTTGACCGTCATGAACCTTTCCGAAGCCTTGGAGTTCGCCGCTGCCCGCCGCAACGGAGTGCTGGTCACCCAGAAGCGCGATGGCCGCCCGCAGCTTTCGAACATCGCCTACGTCGTCATCGACGGTGTCGTCAAGATCTCGATCACCGCCACACGGGCCAAGTACAACAACCTCGTTCGCAACCCGCACGCCTCGTTGTACGTCGCTCGCGAGGACTTCTGGGGTTACGTCGTCATCGACGGCGACGCCGAGTTGTCGGAGGTGGCCACGAAGCCAACTGATCCCGGCATCGATGAGCTCGTGGATGTGTACCGGGCAATCGCCGGCGAGCATCCCGATTGGGATGACTACCGCAAGGCGATGGTTGCCGACCAGCGGGTCGTCGTACGCCTGCGGCCCACCCACGCGTACGGCATGCTCGGCGGTTGAGGGCGCCGTTCGCGCTCAGTGCCCCGCAGCGAACGTGATCGGCATGTGCTGCGGACCGAAGATGCCCACTCCCTCCGGCTTCCAGATGATGTCGCCGTCGACTGTCAGTTTCGGCATCCGCTGCGCCAGCAGTGGAAGCGCCTCCTGCAGTTCGGCGCGAGCCAGTGCGGCGCCCAGGCAGTAGTGGATTCCGGAACCGAACGTCAGCTGGGGTTGCCCGGGTGCAGCCGAGGTGATGTCGAACACCTCTGGTTCGGGGAACACGCTCGAGTCACGATTGCCTTCCGCCAGTCCGACGGAGATGAAGGTTCCCGCGGGAAACACGACGTCGCGGTATTCGATGTCGCAGCTGGCGAAGCGAGCCGTGCCGCGGACCGCGCCGAAGTAGCGCATGCACTCCTCCACAGCGCGAGGAGCCAGTTCGGGCTGATCCGCCAGCAACGCCCACTGTTCCGGGTGATCGGCGAACAAGGCAACAGAACAACCCAACTGATTGCGGGTCGTGTCGGTGCCACCGACGATGACGGCGTTGACCATCATCACCAGCTCCTCGGTGCTCAGCTTGTCGCCGGACTCCTCCGCGGCGATGAGGTCGGTCAACAGATCGTCGGCAGGCTTGCTGCGCCGCTCGGCGATCAGGCCGCGGGTGTAGTCGCCGAGTTCGTCCTGCGTGCGCATGATGAGGTCGAGCTTGTCGACGACGTCGACGGAGAAGATCTCCAGGATGTCACTGGCCCATCGGCTGAACAGCTGCCAGTCCTGCTTCGGAGCCCCGAGCAGTTCACAGATGATCGGAATGGGGTACGGCTCGCAAATGTCGGTCGTGAAGTCGGCACGGCCGGCCTCGGCGACCTTGTCGATGAGTCCGTTGATGACTTCGCGCATGAACGGGCGCAAGCGGTCGGCCGCACGTGGCGAGAACGCTTGAGCCACGAGCCGGCGCAACCGGGTGTGCACGTCACCCTCTGCCGACAAGATGCTGATCTGCTGACGTTCGAGGAAGGCAGGGTTGGTGATGCCCATCAGCTCGGGGATCTTGCTGGTGGCGCTGTGCCATCTCTTGTCGCGCAGCACCGCCACGGCATCGTCGTACCGAAGCACCGCGTAGCCGAACATGTTGCGGACGAGCCACTGGTCGGCTGACAGCGACAGGCACATCGCGTGCCGCTGGTCGTAGTTTCCATCGGCCAACGTGATCTGCGGCAGGTCGAGTTCGGAGGCGAGCGTTGCCATGGGCAAACGCTAGGTCGACGTGACTCAGTTCAGCGCAGCGAGCGGATTGATGAAGGGCGTGCCGAGGAACTCGGCGACAGGTGCGTTGGTGATCGACCCGGCAAACGTGTTCAACCCGTGCGACAGCGATCCGTCGCGGCGGCACCCACCCGCGGCACCGTGGATTGCCACTTCGAGCTGGTAGGGCAGCGTCGCGTTGGTGAGCGCGTAGGTGCTGGTGTGCGGCACAGCACCCGGCATGTTGCCGACGGCGTAGTGCAGCACGCCGTGCAGTTCGTACACCGGATCATTGTGGGTGGTCTCGTGGATGGTCTCGATGCAGCCGCCCTGGTCGATGGCCACGTCGACGATCACCGCTCCAGGCTTCATCGAGCGGACCATGTCTTCGGTGACCACCACCGGCGCCCGACCACCGGCCACCAGCACCGCGCCGATCACGAGGTCGGCGTCGGCGATGTTGCGTTCGAGCGAGCCCCGGTTGGAAGCCAACGTCACGATGCGTCCCTTGTTGATCTGATCGACCCATCGCAGACGATCGAGGTTCTTGTCGAACAGCACGACCTCGGCCTCCATGCCGGCGGCGATCCACGCCGCGTTCCACCCGACGTTGCCGGCGCCGAGCACGACGACCTTCGCCGGCTGCACGCCCGGCGCACCGCCCATCAACACCCCGCGCCCGCCGTTGTGTCGCTCCAGGTAGTGCGCCCCCATCTGCGGGGCAAGCCGACCAGCCACCTCGCTCATCGGCGCCAACAGAGGGAGCGCGCCGCTGTCGAGTTGCACCGTCTCGTAGGCGAGCGAGGTGCACCGCGAATCGATCAATGCCTTGGCGACCAATGGGTAGGCGGCGAGGTGCAGGTACGTGAACAACGTCAGGTCGGGTCGGAGAAACGGGAATTCTTCCTCCTTCGGCTCCTTGACCTTGACGACCAATTGCTGCGACCAGGCGTCAGCCGCGGTGGGCACGATCTCGGCACCCGCAGCCTCGTAGTCGGCATCACTGAAGCTGGCTCCGACGCCCGCGCCGGTCTCGACGAAGACGTTGATCCCCAACCGTTCGAACTCGCGCACTCCGTCCGGCGTCATCGCCACCCGGTACTCGTTGTTCTTGATCTCCTTCGGTACGCCGACGGTTCGAATCACGGGTGAAGTCATGAAGCGCATCTTGCTCCCGGCACACCCGTTGATCAACTGGCAATAGTGCGCCAGAATGGGGAAATGCCCGACGAACGCATGGCTATCGACCTTTTGGACCGTCGAATCATCGGAATCTTGCAGCAATCCGGTCGAATCAGCTGGCGCGAGTTGGCTGACGCCGTGCACATGGCACCGAGCTCGGTCGCCGATCGTGTTCGCCGTTTGGAGGCTGCTGGCGCGATCCGTGGCTAC
>DATAJN010000004.1:0-7226 GCA_036262105.1 Ilumatobacteraceae bacterium | reverse complement strand
TGGTCGATCTGCAGCGAAGCCCGAGTGTTACGCGTCTGCGGGTCGGCGGCCTCGACACTGACAGCGTGGAGCAGTTCGTGGCTGGTGCTCTCGATCAAGACCTCGACAAAGATCTCCGTCGGCTTGCCGCAGTCGCTCGTGATCGCAGTGGCGGCAACGCGTTCTTCCTCGGCGAGCTGTGGCGCCACATCATCCAGCAAGGAGTCGTCGCTCGGGACAACGATCGATGGGTCGTTCGCCGCGACGTCGCGAGCGTGGGCGCGCCCGACAGCGTCAGAGATGTCGTTGCGGCGCGGATGGCCAGGCTCTCCCGGCGGGCACGACGGCCCTTGGAGCTGGCCGCGGTGGCCGGCCAGCGCGTGGAGTTCCGGGTGCTGTCGCTTGCCGCCGACATGCCCGTCGATGAGGTCGGCAAAGGTCTCGACGAGCTCGTCGACACCGGTTTTCTCGTCGAGGTCGGTGGTCGTCTCCCGAGCTACCAGTTCACCCACGCTCTGGTGAGAGACACCGTCGAACAGGGGATGTCGTCACCGGTTCGGGCCCACCTCCATCTCCGGATCGCCGAGGCACTCGAGCAGGTCTACGAAGCGGATCCCCGCTCCGTCTTCGCCGAGCTCGCCTACCACTTCAGCGCGGCGACCTCGGTCGGGGGCATCGACAAGGGAATTCGCTATGGAAGGCTGGCTGCCGAGCAGGCCAGGAGCTCGATTGCCTACGACGAAGCCATCTCGCAGTTCGAGGCGGTCCTGCAACTCCTGCCCGCAGAGAGCGTCGAGGCGACCGAGGTGCTCATCGATCTCGGGCAGGTTCAAATGCGGCGCGGTCAGTCGTTCAGGGCTCAAGAGACGTACCACCGGGCCTTCGAGAATGCGCGACGGGTGACCTCTGCCGAGTTGGTGGCGCGTTCGGCCCTCGGGTACGAGGAGTGCGTCCACCAGCGCGGGGCATCGGGCGCTCCCGCGGTGCGAATGGTTTCCGAAGCGATCGGGCTCCTCGGTGATCAGCCGGGCCCACTGCGCGCTCGCCTCCAAGCGTCTCTGGCCCGGAGCCTGTCTCTCTCGGGCGACAAGGATGCCGCAGTCAAGGCGAGCGCAGAGGCCCTGGCGATGGCACGAGCTATTGGCGACACGGATTGCGTCGTTGCCGCACTGCAAGCGGCGACGATCGTCTCGTCGGAACCATCGAGGCTCCTGGAGGCAAGCACCGAGCTCCGCGGTGTGGCCCTGCAGATCGACGACGACTGGAGTGCCGTCTACGCCACCGGCAACATGTGTCGAGCGTTGATGGAGCTGGGTCGCCTCGGAGAGGCAGCAGAGGTTCTCGTGAAGCATCGGCTGATGGCCGAGCGCGGCCGGTTCACGATGTTCCAGTACATGGGCCACGTGTACGAAGCAGTTCTGGCGCTCGCTGCGGGAAGGTTCGACGATGCCGAGCGAGAGGCCGAACGCGCTCACGAAGTGGGCGAATCCAGCACGATCGTGTTCGACTCAGGTGTGTATGGCCTGCAGATGTTCGCGATCCGGCGCGAGCAGGGCCGTCTCGCCGAGGTGCTGCCGCTCATGCGGGCTTTGTCGGAGCGCAGCGCCGAGCAGACCGTGTGGCGGCCGGGGCTGACGGTGCTCTACGCCGAGCTCGGCCTGCTCGACGACTCACGCCGCCAGCTCGACGCGCTTTCGCCGGACGGCTTCTCGTCGATACCACGCGACTCGGTGTGGCCTGCCTGCCTCACGTTCCTCGCCGAAGCGTGCATCGCCTGTGGAGAGGACAAGTACGCAGGAGTGCTTCTGCGCGAGCTCGATGCGTTTGCGGGTCGCAACCTGATGGTGGGGATGACGATCTGCTTAGGTCCGGCCGACCGGCTCCGTGGTGGGCTGGCCCGGCTCATCGGATTGGACGACGAGGCAGAGAGTCATCTCCGCGCCGCTCTCGCACTCGCCGATCGAAGCGCGTCACCGGTGTGGAGGTCGCATGTTCAATTCGACCGAGCATGCCTCGCCGTGGCTCGCAACGACCTAGCCCTGGCTGACGCGTTGACCGAGGAGGTACATCAGGTGGCCCTAGCTCTCGGGATGCGAGCTCTCGCCGAGCGTGCCGGATCGTTGCGCGACCGCAGCGCGAAGGGCCCATCTTCGGCTGCCGCCGACGTCGACGGTCTGTCGGAGCGCGAGCTCGACGTACTTCGCCTGATCGCCGATGGCTGTTCGAACAGGGAGATCGGGGATCGATTGTTCATCAGTCAGCACACCGCTGCGAATCACGTGCGATCGATCCTGCAGAAGTCCGGCTGCGCAAACCGGGCCGAAGCTGCGGCCTACGCGGTCCACCGCAATCTCGTCGTCCGCTAGTCGCCGACTACGGTCGTGGGCCGATGACTGACCTGGTCGGCAACCTCCACCACGAGTTTCGAGCCTTCTGGCATCCCGTCGCTTGGTCCCATGAGATCGCAGGCCTGCCGTTCGCCGTCACCCTACTCGGCGAACCGCTTGTCGTTGTTCGCCGTCCCGACGGCGAGGTCGCAGTGTTCGTCGACGAGTGTCCGCACCGCGGTGCGCCTCTCAGCCTCGGGCGAGTCGAGGGCGGCGAGCTCGTCTGCGCGTATCACGGATGGCGATTCGGCTTCGACGGTGCGGCGACCTGCGTACCTGCGCTCGGTGCCGGCGCGCCTGTGCCGCAGCGGGCTCGGCTCAGCCAACCTGCCGGAGTCTGCGAGCGCTACGGAATCGTGTGGGTATCACTGGAGCCGCCGCGGGCTCCCGTCGTCTCGTGGCCAGACGGTGACGACGAGCGTCTCGGCGAGTTCCGTCCCACGGCGCACGTCAGCCGAGTGTTGGCCGCGTACCAGACCGACAACCTTCTCGATGCGAGCCACTTCCCGTTCCTGCACGTTTCGCTCAGCGACCGCAATCCTGTGATGGGCGAACACGAGGTGGTCGATCAGCATGAGCTCGGATTCGCGGCTGTGCAGCGCAAGTTGGCCGACGACGGGGTCTCCACCGAGGGCTGGTTGAAGTACACCTTGGCTGCGCCGTTCACGGTGCTGCTGCGCAGCGAGGAGCCCGATGGCAGCGTGAGGCAGTCGTTCTTCCAGTCCATCCAGCCGATCGATGAGGTCCACACGCGTCTGTTCTTCATGGTGCGCGTTCAGGAGACCGACTCCGACGTGCTCGATGAGTTGCTCGCCCAGGAAGAGATCGTCCAGGCGGAAGACGTGTGGATCACGGCCGCACTTCGGCGGCACGGCATGCCGCTCGGCACGCAGGACCTGCACGTGCGCTCCGACGCGAATGGGATCCTCTATCGAAGAGTGATGCGCCAGCTGTTCGCGGCGGCCGGCGGATCCCCGCGAGAATGAGTGTGCGCCCATGGTTCGTCGGCGCCTGGCGTCGACGATCCATCTTGGTACCCGGCGGTCGTCCCACCGAGCCGTGCGAAGCCTGGTGGCTGCAAACCGACGAAGCCTTCGTCGACGTCAGAGTGGTCATCCCCGGCCACGAACACAACAACCTGCCCTACTCGTCGACGCGAGCGTTTGCCGGAAGGTTCGAGATCGTGGGTGGCGAGCCGCGTTGGCATGTCGACCTCGATTCCGACGGAACCGTGCCACGCGTCGATCGCGGCGCTGTCGGCGGGCTGTTCATCGCCCACGACGATCCGATGCTGATGATCGAGGACGCACCGGGACGGTTTCGCGAAGAATGGGCGCAGTGCGCGCCCGCGGGCGACGTCGAGTGCGTCCGGGCGGGCGGCATCGTCACCGTGCGGGTCGGCGATGTCACCGGTGTCGTGTGGGCAGCGGAGGGCTCGGTGTACGGAAGGATCTGGGACGGAGATCGATCATTCGGGGTCGATCCGAGTTGACGCCCGGTTCATTTCACGGCTCGCTCGACTCGATGAGGAATTGCGATTGCTTTGTAGCGGTCGGCTGACCGAGGATCTCTGAGTGACGAGACGTGGCTGGGTGCTGTTCGCCGCTATGGCGGTGATCTGGGGCATCCCCTACTTCATGATCCGCGTCGCCGTAAAGGAGCTCGAGCCTCCTGTGGTCGTGTTCGGCCGTACGTCGTTGGCGGCGACCGTGCTGGTGATCATGGCGGCGAGGCAGGGCGCGATCCGTGCCGCCCTGCGACGGTGGCGACCGGTGTTGGCGTTCGCTGTGATCGAGATGGCCATCCCGTGGATCCTGCTGACCACGGCCGAGACGCATCTCGCCTCCGGCATCACCGCCTTGATCGTTGCCTGTGTGCCGATCGTCGGCACGATCGCTGCGTTCCTCCTCGGCGACCGGCACGCACTGCGACTCGTGAGGCTCATCGGCGTCGCCCTCGGTTTGGGCGGTGTCGCTCTGCTCGTTGCCCGCGACCTGGGGAGTGACAACGCCCCGCCGTGGTGGAGCGTCGCCGAGGTGCTCGTCGTCTGCGTGTGCTACGCCACCGCTCCGTTCATCGCCGATCGTCGCCTCGCCGATGTGCCGTCGTCCGGTGTGATCGCCGTGTCGCTGGCTTTCGTCACGGTGATCTACGCACCGATCGCCGCCGTGTCGCTACCCAGTCGAGCTCCGCGGGCGACCGTCATCTTGGCAGTTCTCGGCCTGGCGTTCATCTGCACCGGGCTTGCCTTCGTGGTGTTCTTTCGGCTGATCGACGAGGTCGGTCCGGCGCGGGCCGGTCTGATCACCTTCGCCAACCCGGTGGTCGCCGTTGCCTTGGGCGCATTGTTCCTCGACGAGGTGATCACCGTCGCCACAGTGATCGGATTCGTGCTCGTGCTGGCCGGGTGCTGGTTGGCGACTCGTCCTCCGCCGGTACTGGCCGGCGTGCTCGACGACGACGCGCCAATGCCAGCCGGAGATCTCCGGCTGGTCGAGGACGCGTAGTTAAGGTGGCCACGTGAGGAACTTTGCGGGCAAGACGGCATTCGTGACCGGGGGAGCGAGCGGTATCGGTCTCGGCATCAGCAAGGCGCTGTTGTCCGAGGGTATGAACGTCGTGATCGGCGATATCAACGCGTCGTACATCGCCGCAGCACGTGAGGAACTGGCCGGTTCCAAGGTCCTGTTCGTCGATTGCGACGTCGCCGACCGGGCTTCGGTCGCCATTGCCGCCGACGAGACAGTCGCTGCGTTCGGGCCGATTCACGTCCTGTGCAACAACGCCGGTATTGCCGGAGGGGGTGCCGTCGCCGACCCGGGATTCGCCGATTGGGATCGAGCGATGGCCGTGAACCTCGGTGGCGCTGTGAACGTGGTCAAGACCTTCGTACCACTGATACGCGAGCATCGAAGTGGTGGCCACATCGTCAACACGTCGTCGATCGCCGGCATCACCGCGCTTCCGTACGAAGGTGGCGCTTACACAACGGCGAAGTTCGCGGTGCGCGGCCTCAGCGAGTCGCTGCGGCTGAGTCTTGCTCCAGAGGGAATCGGCGTGTCGGTGCTGTGCCCCGGTCTCACCCGCACCCGAATCCTCGACGCGCCCGATCGTGAGGATGCCGATGCCAAGCCGATGGCGAGTGAGGGCGACCCCGATGTTCTCTTCAACTCGATGGACGGCGCGATGGACCCGATCGACGTCGGTCGAGCAGTCGTACGAGGCATTCGCGAGAACCTTCCGTACATCCTCTCGCATGGTGAGTTCCGCGACGAGATCCGCACGTTGTTCGACGAGATCGTCGAGGCGTTCCCCACGGATCAAGCGGTACCGGCGGCGCGGGCCGCGTTCGAGCGCGGCCGCCGCGAACTGTGCGACGGCCTGCGAGATCTACCCGTCATCGATTGACACATCCGGTGCTGCGTCAGGTGAAGATGATCTGACCGCCGGCGGCCTTCTCGTAGAACTCCCCAACGGTGATGATGTCCTGAACCTGGGGGATCAGGTCGTTCTTCTCCAGTCCGAACAGATCGACCGATGCCTTGCAGGCGTACAGCCCCGCGCCGGTGTCGGCGATCATCTCGATGAACTCGGGAATGGATGGAATGTCGAGCTTCTCCATCTTGTGGTTCATGTAGTGCGTGAGAGCCGTCGAGACTCCCGGGATCCCGCCGAGCATCGTCGGCATGTGCAACCCGGGGTTGCCGACGGTTGCCATCTTGATGTGCTCGTGGCGAGCCTTGTGAATCGCGTCGAGGCCGAAGAACGTGAAGAACAGGTCGGCTTCGATGCCCTCGGCTCGGGCTCCGTTGGCCATGATCAGCCCTGGGTAAACCCCGTCGAGGGAGCCTTTCGAGATGATGATCGAGACCTTGGTGATGGTGTCATTCATGATGAGCTCCTTCTCAGATGCAGCCGCGTGGCTTCGGGATTCCGGCGATGCGTGCTGCAACCTTGGCCGGCCCTTTCGGAAACAGCTCGTAGAGCTCCTTGACTGAAACTCCGGAGGTCTTGCCGAGCACGCGAACCGTCGGCCCCGTGCCCTTGTCGAAGTACTCGGTGCGCATGAACCTGAGCACCTTCCAGTGCCTCTCGGACAGCTGGGGGATGCCGTCGCGCCGAGCGAGATCGGGTGCCATGGCTTCGGTCCATTGCTCGGGGTGGATGAAGAACCCCTCCTCGTTGAGTTCGACGGGGGTTTCGGCGATGGTGGTGATCGACACTGATCAATCCCTTCTGGTGGTGTTAGCTGGTATGGCTCGCGTGCCGCCGATACCGCCATCAAGGATGACGAGTCGTTGGCTCACGGTGCCATCCAACGCCGTCGCGGCCGCACGCAGTAGAGCCGAACGGCCCGATCGACGAACCGGACCCGAGGGCGGCGCGATGATTCATCGGTGCTGGTCGTAGGGGGACTTTGTGCTGGTGGACGGCTGACCATCTCCTCTGGATGAATGATTCTGCCGGGCCACACACTGCAGACGTGGAAGAATCAAGAGCGGTTGAACAGTTCAAAGCGCTCGGAGACCCGGTCCGGTGGGCGATCGTTCGCGAGCTGCGGATTGCCACACGGTCGGCGCGAGTGCTCGCCCAAGCGGTCGCGGTTTCGCCGACCCTCCTGTCGCATCATCTCAAGGTGTTGCGCGAGGCCGGCCTGATAACCGGCGCACGGCGCGGTCGCTGGATCGACTACTCGATCGCCAAGGAGGCCATCGTCGGGTTGGCCGAGGCCTTGGAAGTGGACTAGGAACCGGATATCGATACGCCCAACTGACACGAACGGAGCACCGCAATGACCGACGAGTCGCGCATCGAAGAGGAATACGAGCCAGACGACATCGATCCGGACAACCCGATCGC
>DATAJN010000003.1:0-7751 GCA_036262105.1 Ilumatobacteraceae bacterium | reverse complement strand
GAATCGTTGTGGCGAGGCAACGCGCTCGCCGAGTTCGTCTACGAGGATTTCGCGTTGGCAGAAGTCAGCCGGCTGTCGGAACTGCGCCTCGCCGCGGTCGAGGAGCGACTCGACATCGAGCTTCAACTCGGGCGACATCGGGGCGTGATCGGCGAGCTCGAAGCGCTCGTCAGCGCGCACGCGTTACGGGAGCGGCCTCGTGGGCTGCTGATGATTGCTCTGTATCGCGCCGGACGGCAGGCCGATGCCCTGCGGACGTTCCAGGAAGGTCGTCACGTTCTGGGCGAGGAGCTCGGGCTCGACCCAGGACCCGAGCTGCGTCGGTTGGAGGCCGCGATCCTCGCCCAGGACCCGTCGCTGGACGCACCGACCACGGCGGCCGGGCGGGGCACGGCGCCGTGGACCGAGCACCGCTCGACCATCCCGGGGTCGCTGACTCCATTGGTCGGACGCGACGAAGAGTTCCGCGACCTGACTCGACTGTTCAAGGAGACTCGCTTCATCACGCTCGTAGGGCCCGGTGGCGTGGGCAAGACGCGCCTGGCGCTCGAGGTGGCCCGCGACCAGTCCGAGTTCCTGACCTACGGCGCGTGCCTGGTCGAGCTGGCCCACGTCGGTGATCCGGCGGGTGTGCGCGCTGCAATCGCGTCGGCACTGGACCTTCCGGACCCGAGCCGGCTGACCGAGATGATCGGGAAGCGTGATCTGCTGATCGTGCTCGACAACTGCGAGCACGTGATCGACACCGCCGCCGAGGTCGCCGAGGACCTGTTGCGTCGATGCCCAGAGCTGCGTCTCCTCGCGACGAGCCGGGAGGGGCTGCGAGTGGGTGGCGAGACCATCTGGGCCGTGCCGCCGCTGGCCACCGACGACGCCGTTCAGCTGTTTGTCGCCCGCGCGCAGGCTGCGGGTGCGCCACTTGCGCTCTCCGCCGATCTGCACGCGGCGGTCTCGGAGATCTGCGTCCGCCTCGACGGGCTGCCATTGGCGATCGAGCTCGCTGCGGCGCGCACTCGAGCCTTCCCCATCCACCAGATCTCGTCCCGGCTGAACGATCGATTCCGCTTGCTCACCGGTGGATCACGCACTGCGCTGCCGCGCCAGCAGACATTGCGGGCCGTGGTCGACTGGAGCTACGAGCTGCTGTTCGACGATGAGCAGCGCGTCTTCGAACGACTGTCGGTGTTTCCGGGCGGTTGCGATCTGGCCACGGCTGAGGCCGTCTGCGCTGACGACACCCTCGATGCCGCGGATCTCGCCGACATCATCCACACCCTCGTCGACAAGTCGCTCGTCATCGCCGTGCCGACGGGCGACGAACTCCGCTTCACGCAATTGCAAACGCTCGCGCAGTACGGCCGGGAGAAGCTCGCCGAACGAGGCGACTCGGAACGGATCCGCGATGCCATGGCAGCGCACTACGGGCGATTGTGCGCCGGCTCTGCACCTGCCTTCATCGGCGATGACCAGCGAGCGTGGCTCACGGCGGTCGACCGGGAGCAGGACAACCTCAGGGGAGCGCTCGAGTGGGCCGTCGCCAACGATGATGCCGAGACTGCCCTGACGATCGCCGGCGGCGTGAGCTGGCCGCACTGGTTGGCGGGCACGGCTGTCGAGGGCAAGCGCTGGCTCGACGACGCCTTTCGGTGCGCAGGCGAGGCGAGCGAGCGTGCGCGAGCGTTGGCGCTGATGGGCCGGGGACTGATCCACTTCCAGTTGGGGGCGGCGGCGGGCGTCGATGCCGACCTGGAGGCCGCGCTCAGGATCTTCCGTGACAGCGGCGACATGGAATCGATCGCCATGACGTACTCCTTCTACGCCGAGGTCGCCGCGGCTCGCGGTGACATCGACGAGGGCCGTCGCCGTCGGCTCGAGGTGCTCGACTTCTATCTCGGGTTACCGGAGGACTCGTTCGTAATCGGGGCTCGTGCGTACTCGCGGGCCAAGATCGGGTTGCTCGACGGCGATCTCCCGCAGGCCGAGCGCTGCTACAGGGAGGCCCTCGAGAACTTCTCCCGACTGGACCGACCGATGATGCGCTCGATGTGCCTCGGAATGGTCGCAGACTTCGACGAACGCCGCGGCGACTACGCAAAGGCGATCGAGGATCTGGACGCGGCCGTGGCGATCAACGACGCGATCGGCTTCCGGGGGTTCAACGGTTCGCTGCTGGCGAGGCTTGGTTGGGCGCTGCTCCAAGACGGCCACCCGGCGCGGGCAGAGCTGGCATACAACCGCGCCCTGGACGTTGCTCGCCGGCTGAGCAACACGCCCGTGGTCTTCCTTGCACTGACGGGGCTTGCCGTGCTGCACCGGCTCCACGGTCGCACCGACGCGGCCGTGGCTTCCGCAACCGAAGGACTCGACCTCTACATCGCCGGCGGTCCTCGCCGGATGGCGAACCGCATCGATGCCCGTGCCGATGTGCTCGTCGGTGCTGCAGTGTGCTGCGGGGTGCTCGGTGTCATCGCCGCCGACGGAGGCAACGGGGAGCAAGCGGCTCGACTGCTCGGGCACGCTGACGGTCTGCGCCACGAAGCCGCGGCGCCCGTGCCCAGATTCCAACGCGACGACCTCGATCGTGCCGGCGAAACGGCGGCATCGCTGCTCGGTCCCGACGCGTTTCGCGCCGAGTTCGAGCTCGGACAGCGTGGCCGGCTCGGTCAGAGTGTGGCGTTCAGACCCTGATTGACCAGGTGCTGGACCGGCGATGTCGTCGAGTTCAGCGGAAGTGCAGTCATACGTCAGCGGGTTCCTGGATGGTGGCGTCATCCCGCAGTCGGCGGGCGACCTTCAGGAGGACCCAGTGAGTGCACTTCTTTTCCGGCTTGGACGCAGCAGCGCCCGCCACCCGTTCCGCGTGATCGGCCTCTGGCTCGTGGCCGCGATCGCCATCGTTGCGCTGCAAGGCGCCGCCGGCGGACACTTCAACGACAGCTTCCGGGTCCCCGGCGTCGAGTCACAACGAGCGGCCGACATCTTGAAGGACCGATTCTCCAGCCACGCCGGCCAATCGACGCGGATCGTCCTCCATGTCGATGAAGGCAGGCTCGACGACGCCGGCCACAAACCGACCATCGACCGGACCCGTCAGCAACTGTCGACAGGCCATGATGTCACCGGCGTCACCGATCCATTCGCCGCACAGTCCGCGGCGCTCAGCCCGGACGGACGGACTGCGTACGTCGACGTGGCGTACACGGTGGACAAGCTCACCGTCACCCAACTCCACGACGCGACTTCCGCGGCGAACGGCGCCCGCGCCGCAGGCGTTCGCACCGAGTTCACCGGTGCACTTGCTCAGCTCGCGAAGAACGATCCCAGCAGCGAACTCATCGGCATCGGCGTCGCCATCATCGTGCTGTTGATCGCCTTTGGCTCCGTCGTCGCCATGGGCCTCCCCATCCTTACCGCGCTGATGGGCCTGTTCGTCGGCGCCGCCGGTGTCGGGCTGCTGTCGGCCTTCATGGACGTCCCCGAGTTCTCGTTGATCCTGTGCATGATGGTCGGTCTCGGCGTCGGCATCGACTACTCGCTGTTCATCGTCACCCGTCACCGACAGCACCTCCACGAGGGCATGAGCGTCGCGGACTCGGCCGGTACCGCCAACGCCACCGCCGGGCAGGCGGTTCTGTTCGCCGGCACGACCGTTGTCATCGCAATCCTCGGTCTCTTCCTCGCAGGACTTCCGGCAATGACGTCGATGGGCATCTCGGTCGCATTGGTGGTGGGCGTGGCGATGATTGCCGCCATCACGCTGCTGCCGGGGCTGCTCGGGCTGGCCGGAACGAAGATCGACAAGCTCTCGATCCATCGCAAGACACACGTGGCCAAGCCTGCGCATGCGACCTTCTCGGGCCGGTGGGCGAGCCATGTCGGCAGTCATCCGGTCCGCTATGCACTCCTGGGCTTCGTTGCCTTGTGCGCCATCGCGACGCCGGCACTGAGCATGCGGATCGGTACGCCCGACGACGGCAACGCAAGCAGCCACACAACGCAGCGCAAGGCGTACGACCTGCTTGCCGATGGCTTTGGAGTCGGCTTCAACGGCCCGATCCAGGTGGTCATCGAGATGCCCACGCCGGCCGATCAGGTCGCTGTGGGCCGCGTTCTCAACGCTCTGCAAGCCGATCCCGGAGTTGCCGCCGTCACGGCGCCGGTCTTCAACGCCGCACGAGACACCGCGATGCTGACCGTCAATCCCACCACCGCTCCCCAAGACGAGAGCACCGATGCGCTCGTGCATCACCTGCGCTCCGACGTGCTCCCGGTCTCCGTGGCGGGCACCGACGCCAGCGCGCTGCTGACGGGCCAGGCGATGGTCACCGACCTCACCGAGCGGATCACCAACCGCCTGCCGCTCTTCATCGCAGCAATCGTGGCGATGTCGTTCGTGTTGCTGATGATCGTGTTCCGGTCGATCCTCGTGCCGCTGAAGGCCGCACTGATGAACCTGCTGTCGATCGCCGCGGCCTACGGCGTGATCGTCGCCGTGTTCCAGTGGGGTTGGGGCAACCATCTGATCGGGCTGGAACACACCATGCCGATCAACCCGTTCGCACCCCTCATGATGTTCGCCATCCTCTTCGGACTCTCGATGGACTACGAGGTGTTCCTCCTGTCCAGAATTCGTGAGGAGTACGTGGCGACCGGCGACAGCCACAAGTCCGTGGTCAGCGGTCTGTCGGGCACTGCGAGGGTGATCACATCAGCCGCACTGATCATGATGAGCGTGTTCGCCGCCTTCGTCCTCGGTGATGATCCAACCGGCAAGCTGTTCGGTGTTGGCCTGGCTGTCGCCGTGTTCCTCGACGCCACGCTCGTGCGCATGGTGCTCGTGCCGGCGACCATGAGCCTTCTCGGTCGGGCCAACTGGTGGCTGCCTGCATGGCTGGAGAGAATCCTGCCCCACCTCGACCTCGAGGCGGCACCGAAGGCCGCAGAGGTCATCGAAGTCGACGACGATCGCGAACTCGTCGCGGCCTGATCCAACAAGCTCTGCACCTAGTTGGAAGTGCGTACTCCCGATGCTCGATGTGGCATCGAGAGTACGCACTTCCGCGACCGCGCACTTGTGGTGCGATCGACTCGCGTGGGCGCGATTCCGGAAGTGCGATTTCCGCAATCGCGCCCAAGCAGGCTACGAAGCGTTGGCGGTCGTTGTCTCGATCGCGTCAGGCGTGGTGGTGCGGTGCTGTCCGATTTCGACCTTGCGAGGCTTGGCTTGCTCGGCGACGGGGATGCGAACGGTGAGGACCCCGTCGTGCAGGTCGGCCTCGAGGTTCTGCAGGTCGAGACCGTCGCCAAGTTGGATCTGGCGTCGGAAGGCTCCGCGGTAGCGCTCACCGAAGTAGGGCTGGTCGGTCTCCTGGCGCTGCCAGTTGCGCTCGGCGGCAATCGTGAGCACGTTGCGCTCGACGGTGATGTCGAGACTGTCGGCTTTCACCCCGGGCAGGTCGATGTGTACCCACACGTCGCTGCCGCGCCGGAAGGCGTCCATCGGCATCACGCCACCCGTGTTCTGTTGCCGACCCGACAGCCGGCTGAAGAGCGTGTCGAGGTCGCGGAACGGATCGGTCTGGATCATCATGGCAACTCTCCTTCTTTGATGAATCGAACCACTCAATGATCTCTGGATCGCTCAACATAATAGCGAGTAGTTATGTTGAGTGTCAAGAGGTTTCGAAATCAGAATCGCCGCGCGATTATGTTGACAAGCTCAACCGCAGTCGTCATCATGTTCGCATGACAGAGCAGGCGTCCGTTCGGGCCAAGATGGCCCTGCATCGTTCGGCTCTCGAGGATTGGCTGAGCGCACAGCCTTCGCTGAACACTCGTGCGGCGTACCGCTCCGATCTTGAAACGTTCGGTCGCTGGTGTGTGCACCGAGGCGCGCTGCCTTTGACAGCCGACACCGCGACCCTCGTCGCCTTCCAGGCTGCACGCGAGGCGGTCGGGGACAGCGACTCGACGATCAGGCGACGGTGGTCAGCGTTGTCATCGTTCTATGACTTCGCCGTCGATCGCGAGCTGGCTTCGTTCAATCCGGCAGTCGGTGTCGATCGGCCGAAGATTCTGTCCGGAGATCCCAGTCCTACCCTGCGGCTTTCGGCGGAGGCCGTGGCGAGCTGCCGAGCGCTCGCGGCGGCGCTTGATCCTCGCCTCGAAGCACTGGTCGCGCTGTTGGTGTCCGACGGGCTCAAGGTTGGTGAAGCGCTCGCGTTGGAAATTGACGAAGTTTCCGGCAGGCCGCCGGCGACGTCGATCACGGTTCGCCGGCGTGGAGAAACCAAACGCATCATCCTCGATCGTGAGAGCGCGAAGGCTGTCCGGCGGTGCGTCGGGAAGCGTCGGACCGGCCCGGTCTTCATCAGCGAACGGTCACGACCGTCCGACAACCCACAGCGACTCACCCGTTTCGGCGCCGACCATCTCATCCGCCAACTCAGAACCGATGACGCGACTGAACAGGTCACGGCAAACGCGCTTCGACGATTTCACATCAGCACCCGCGAAGCTGGTGGGATCGTCCTCGACGAGGTCCGAGATCGCGCTGGCCTCGCGGACGTACGCAGCGTCCGGCGGTACATCGAAACTGCGATCGAGTCATCAGCACCAGTCGGTCCGGAAGAACCCGCCATCCCCGAACGTGAGGCCCGCGCCGATGCGGGTCGGCGACGCTCACGACGCCCAACACCTGAAAGGAGCAAGTCCGATGATGACTCTCACCGCTGAGCTTCCGAGGATGTCCATAACGGCCCTGGAACGAACCAAGCTGACGAACCGCGGCCGCGGCGAAGCTCAGCCCCTCGAGCGGTCGCGTCGGCGAACCCGACGTGAGGTCCTCCACATGTTGGTCGGCAGCGACGGTGCTCCCTGCCCCCGGCCACCGAGAAGGCGTCGCGTCCACTAGAGCGTCGAGGCCGTCCTCGAACGACATGTCCGAGCCCACTGATCCACGAAGCACCTCGTTCGGTGTGCTCGCGGCCGACGTCAGCTCAGAGCGGCGAACCGCTTTGCACGCCCTCCACGTCCTGGAGTACGCACTCACCGCCCCCGCTCCGCGGCGACATCGAACGTGGCTGCATCGAGTATCCGTCGCGATCGACGCCCTTCACGCCGCTCTCCAGGCGCAGTTGCCTGCGACCGACAAGCTGTACCTCCTCGACGAGATCGCTTTGTCGAACCCCGAGTACCTCAATCGGATTCAGCGCCTGCGGCAGGAACTGCTCGACCTCACGATCGCCGTTGCGTCGTTGCGCGAACAGATCGAGCCCGATCCGACGATCGAAATCGACCCCGCCGGCATCAGAGACCGCCTGAGTACCATCACGCGGCAGTTCCGCCAACACCAAGCGCGCGAGGCGGACCTCGTCTACGAAGCAGCAGGCGTCGAACTCGACGATCAGACATGAACTGCGAGACCCTACGACAGGCGGTTGGCGGACGTCGAGTAGCGCATCGAGGCGTTGCGGCTCGCCTCGAACTCGGCGAGTGTCTCGCCCCGGAACTGGGCGTACACGTCCACGTTTGACAGTCCGAGTACGCACGCGAGCTTCTCGAGCCCGAAGAAGATGGCACCGGCGCGAATCAGGCCGATCCAGTCGCGGGCCTCGAGCAGCCGCCTGTCCTCGGTGGAGAGGCCGAACTCGTCGTACACGGACGCAGCGTCGGTCAGGAAGCGCTCGCGCACGGACGGCTTGGTGAGGTCGTGGAGGAACGCGTTGAGTTCGTACGCGCGTGCAGCGGTC
>DATAJN010000002.1:0-1865 GCA_036262105.1 Ilumatobacteraceae bacterium | reverse complement strand
GCACACGATGGTGTCCATCGGGCTGAAGCCCACGTAGTCGACGAAGAAGCTGAGCTCCTTGGCGTAGTCGCCGTGCGGGTTCCAGGCGAAGCCGTAGTCGCCACCCAAGCCCAAACGGCCGCCCGCCTCGAGGAGCTTGCGGGCACTGATCGCGCCGGCTTCGAGCGTCTCCTGGTGCCCATCGATGACCCGTTGCGAAAGACCGAAATCCTTGCCGTTGTTGACCGAGGCAAGCTCGAACTGCAACGCCGGGACACACGGAACATTGCCCTCGATCATCATGTCGATGCACTCGCTGTCGAGGAACGTACCGTGTTCGATCGAGTCATACCCGGCCTTCAGCGCGTTCTTGATTCCCTCCGTGGCCCGGCAATGGCCGTACACCTTTCGACGGTGGTTGTGGGCGACCTCGCTGACTGCGTTCATCTCCTCGAAGGTCATCGACAGGGTGTGCTGATCGTTCGTGCCGGGCGCGGCCGCGTCACCAGTCGGATAGGTCTTCAGCCACTGGGCACCGGCCTTCACGAGGCGGCGAGCAGCACTGCGCGCCGAGTCGACACCATCGACAACGATGATCACTCCCTCCATCCCGATCTTGCGGAAGTCGGGGTTCCAATCCATCAGGCCTCCGGCCCCACAGATCTCCTGACCACCCGGAACGAAGCGCGGACCGGGAACCATGTCGGTATCGATCGCTTCGGCGAGCCATACGTCGGTGTTGAACAAACATCCTGCCGACCGAGCCGACGTGTAGCCGCACTCCAGCGCCATCAGGGAATTGAAGGTGCTCTGCAACGCCACCATCTCCGGCGGGTACTTGATGTCGAGATCCTCGAGGTGCAGAACGTTGTAGTACGTGGCGTGGAAGTGGGACTCGATCAGACCCGGCATGATCGTGCCGCCCTTGGCGTCGATCTGCTCGGCATCGTTCGCTCGCTGCGGCGCCCCGATGGCGGGGCCAGCGTAATTGATCCGGCCGTTTTCAACGACAACGACTGCATCACGAACAGGCTCTGTTCCGGTGCCATCGATCAATTGACCGTTGAAGATACGTGTGATTCCAGTTGCGACCCTCATGAGTGACCCTCCATTTCGCAAAGTGTGCACCGCCGAGTTGCTCTTGTCGAACTTGTGGCGAGAAGCCGAGGACACCCAACGTATCGACGCAGAACGACGCCACTCGACGGTCACACGAGGTGCTCCGAACGGCGCCTACGGTGCGACGCGATGATCCGATCACGGGACGTCCGTCCGGCGCCGCCTTGACCACACCTCGCTCGCCCTGAGCAGCCCGTCGGGGCGGCTCACCCGGTTCGGGTGTCGACTGCGTCGCCGCCACCTCCGCCGAACGTTTCGGCGATCCAGTCGGCGATGAAGTCGCGTGGTGTGACCAGGTTGTCGGCGCACGCGTGCTCGCAGCCACCGGTGGTCGCGTCGAAGACCTTCAGCTCGCGTTTGGGCGAGTTGACCAACTGTTCGTAGGTACGGTGTGCGTATTCGAGTTTGATCTGGCGATCGTTGGCGCCATGGGTCACGAGGAACGGCACGCGCACGCGATCGAGGACACCGTCGAGGGTGACTCGGTCGCTGATCGTCAGGAATTCGTCGAGATCCGCTGCACCCCATACCCACTGCACGTGGGTCCAATAGTGCGGCACCGGGTTCTCGCCCTCGCGCCGCAATCGCTGGCGTTGGACCTCGCCCCAGTCGTGGTTGGCCCCGATGACGGCACCGAGCGCGAGCCTGGGTTCGAACGCCACCGCTCGCGGCACGAAGTAGCCGCCGAGCGAGATGCCGACCATGCCGATCCGGGTCGCGTCCACGTCGTCGATCGTCTCCAGGTGGTCGACGACCGTGGCGGCCCA
>DATAJN010000001.1:0-4636 GCA_036262105.1 Ilumatobacteraceae bacterium | reverse complement strand
CGGTGTAGAACTCGGGGTTCAGCACGCGATCGAGCTGCGTCTCCCAACCACGCGCGATCCCGTCGATTCGCAACGCCAACGTGTCGGCCTGAGCAAAGGTGTGGGTCGGCACCACCTCGACGCGCACCGGTCGCGGGAGTGAGTCGATGTATGACACCAGCGAGTCGTAGAAGCCGGCGCTCGCAGTTCGATCTGCCGGCTTGAACGCCATCGAGATGTACTCCCCGTTCCAGATCAAGCTGGCAACGACGATCAGTGGGACCATGATGCGACGATGTGTCGCAAGGGTGAGCGCTGCGGTGGGGCCGGCGACGAGCCAGCCCAAGCGCACCACGTTCCCGCCGAGGGGGGACCTGACGATGAACGCGCCAACGGCGACGAGGCCATACACGATCGCGACCCACCGAACGAGAGGCACGGATCGACCGCACCAGCCCGCACCGAGCACCGCAACAGCGAGCAGGCCAAGACTGCCGGCGGTGAACGGAAACCATCCGCCCTCGGGGAACACCACGATCAGCGTGCCGATCGGAACAACGGCAGCGACAAACGCTGTCACGAGCAACTGCCGTGGCGCCGCCCGAGCGACCCACGCGGCGATCACGATGACGACCAACGACATAGCCCCCAACGGGGACGACAGACCGCACAGCGCGGCGCAGACCGCCAGGAGCCACCGGCGTTCGCGCTGCAGCGCCAGCATTGCCATCGCACCGAACATCACGGCCGGCAAGAAGGTGAGTCGACCACCCCAGAGGTTCACCCCGCAGCCGCAGGCGAACAACACCACGCCGACGACCGGATCAGGCAACGAGGGCTTCGTGTCGCGCCACCGCTCGACCACCAGGACGAAGCACCACGTCGCACCGAGGACCGAGACCACGGCGACCGGCACAACGCCGAACACGCCTCCGAGAATCGGGGAGACAACTCCGTAGCCCGGCAATGGGTGGCCACCGAACCACAAGTTGTTCCACAGATACACACCGCGGCTCGCCAACTGTGCCCTGAAGTGGCCGCTGGCGAAGTCCTGCGATGGCGGCGCGACCAACAGGTAGATCAGGCAGATGGCGCCGGCAAGAGCCATCCCGATCCAGCGGAGCCGATGCGGGTCGATGTCGTCCCCAGGCTGGAGTGTGGACGTCACCTCCAAACGAGCACCGGACATCACCATCACCCTACGCATAGACGCGTTCGTTCACGAGCGCGGGACCTTGGTCCCTGGCCGGTCCACGGCCGATCATGATTGCCTCGCGTCATCGAAAGGGAGGCTCTTCATGGCTCAGACATCATCATCCGGTCCCGCGTTCCAGCACCTTGCGCTGATGGTGCGTGACATCGAGAAGTCGCATCGCTTCTACACCGAGGCGCTCGGGTTCGAGCAGTGCGGAGCCCTCGATGCCCAGATGACGAAAGACTTCGCCGGCATGCCGGTCGACTTCCGCTTCTACCGTGGTGCCAAAGATCGTCACCACGACTTCGCGCTCGTGCAGACTCCCGATCCCTCGAAGTTCGAGGCAGCCGACACCCAGTGGAACATGTTCGACAACAGGGTCGGCATCAACCACGTCGCCATCTGCTACCCGACGCGAGAAGAGTTCCTCGCCCGACTTCGGCACCTCCGCAATCTTGGCGTGGAGTTTCGGATGCGCGGGAATCACGGCATGACGCACAGCGTGTACGTGTGCGATCCCGATGGAAATGGGATCGAAGTGCTGTACGAGCTGCCGGAGAACGTGTGGGTCGGTGATGTCAACGCGGCGTTGAACTACTTCGACCCGGTGCCGTTGGACGGAGACGACGCACTCGAGGATCGAACCGACAACCCGGTGTTCTCGGGCACGACGGCTTGACCACGAACTCCCCGGTTCGCTGAACGGACCAGGCGAGGCACTTGGACGCCCTAGGCTCGGTTCGAAGTTGCAGTCAGGCCTCGGGGGGTGGCAATGCCGTTGACGATGTCGCACGCGGTAGGGCCCCGCGAACCCGAGGTTCGTGACGCCACGTTGGGCGACTTGTTGACGTGGGCGGCGGAGACGACGCCCGATCGTTTGGCGTTGATCTGCGGATCGCCCGATCCGACGGCGCGTCGACAGTGGACGTACGCCGAGCTGTACGCCGCGTCCGTGGGCACCGCGCACGCACTGTTGCGCAGGTTCGAGCCGGGTGAACGGGTGGCCGTCTGGGCGCCGAACATCCCTGAGTGGATCATGATGGAGTTCGGCGCCGCACTGGCCGGCCTGGTGCTGGTGACCGTCAACCCCGGGTTCCGAAAGCACGAAGCCGAACACGTTCTCAGGCAATCGCGGGCGGCCGGCATCGTCGTGCAGCCCGAGTTCCGCGGCAACTCGATGCTGGCGATCGTCGAGGAGCTGCAGCCGCTCTGCCCGGAGCTGCGCGAGGTGATCCGCTTCGACGAGTGGAGCAACTTTCTCGAGTCCGACGGAGAGCCGGGGCGCGAGCTTCCGACCGTCGACCCCGACGATCCAGCCATGATCCAGTACACGTCGGGCACGACCGGGCTGCCGAAGGGGGCGCTCCTGAGTCACCGCGCCGTGGTCAACAACTCCGCTCACACCCTGGATCTCATGGCGGTGCCCGACGGCACCGTGTGGCTCACCACCATGCCGATGTTCCACGCCGGCGGCTGCCTGCTGTGCGTCGTGGGGGCGGTGTCGAGGCGAGGCACGCAGGTGCTGGTCGAGTCGTTCGATGCGGCGCTGGTGTTGGAGTTGATCGAGACGTACCGATGCGACGGGATGGCAACGGTGCCCACGATGCTCATCTCGATGTTGGAGCACCCGAACTTCGCCTCGACCGATCTGTCGTCGCTCGAGCACCTCTGCTCGGGTGCGAGCACCGTGCCGGCGCCTCTCGTGACGATGTTGCAGGAACGCCTCCGGGCGACGATCACCATCCTGTTCGGTCAGACCGAGTGCTCGCCCATGGCCACGATGACCAATCCGTCCGACTCCATCGCCGACAAGGCAGAGACCATCGGTCGGGCGATGCCGCACACCGAGGTGAAGATCGTCGACCCGGTCGACGGTGAGACGGTGCCGATCGGCGCGGTCGGCGAGTTGTGCACTCGCGGCTATCACGTGATGCTCGGCTACTTCGAGAATCCCGCAGCCACCTCGGCAGCCGTGGACGCCGATGGGTGGCTCCACACCGGCGATCTCTGCTCCATGGACGAGCGCGGTTACTGCCGAATCGAAGGTCGGCTCAAAGACATGATCATCCGGGGAGGGGAGAACATCTATCCGCGAGAGTTGGAGGAGTTGCTGTTCGCTCACCCCAAGGTCGGCGAGGTCGCCGTCATCGGGATACCCGACGACAAGTGGGGTGAAGAGGTAGCCGCGTTCATCCGTCCGATCGCGGGTGAACGAGTCGACAAGGCCGAGCTGTTCGCCTACGTACGCGAGCACCTCGCGCCCTACAAGACTCCTCGCCATTGGTTCGAGCTCGACGCCTTTCCCATGACGGGCTCGGGCAAGATCCAGAAGTACAAGCTCCGCCAGATGTCAGCTAACGGAGAGCTCGCCGAATTGTGAACCGACGATCGTTCTGGCGGACTACCGAGCCCTCGCAGGTCTTCACTCAAAATGGAACCACAGGCGCACCGTCGGCGCTCTTTATTCCCACACTGTCAATGACGCATGGATGAAACACGAAGGTGTCCGGGCCATCCGGCACGGTGAATTGATCCGCGCCGCCGAGGCTGTAGAACGTTGATCTTCCGGATCTTTCGACGCAACCGAGCAGCCCATTCTGCCAAAGCACTGCGGCAAGATCTGTCGTGTCATCCCACTGTTGATTGGCAAGCGCCCTGAGAGTCGAGAGTTCGCTCTTGCCGAAGCGGTCGACGCCTACGGCCTGGATGATCGTTCGGAGGTCGTCGCTGATGTGCTTCAGGTAAGCCTGCGGGCCGGTGTAAACCTGCGTGTACTGGTGGCGAGCCGCGTCATCCGGCATCATGTCCGACGCGATCTGGTTGCTGCACTGCGCAAGCTGAGAATCACCGAATCGACGTGCCGAATTGGCCACGATTTCCCTCAGGCGGCTCTCGGCTATTTGCTTCTCACCCGCGACCCGTCGCTTCCTCGTTTCCGTGCAGATTGCGTTCCCGATCGATACCAGGTCACGAGGGATCAACCGAGTATGACGGAGGATGTAGTCCTCCACGTTCTCCGTCACATTGCGAGCCTCGTTCTGGATGTGCGTTCTTCCGAGCCAGGTCGCGATCGACCGTCCGTCGGAGAGCTCCCCGACGAAGCAGGATGGGTCCAAAGATTCGAGCTTGTGCTCCAACAGCACACCGAGCGCCTCACGATCCCAGGTGAGAAGCCTGATATGCGGTTCTCCGATGAACTTCGGCGCATGCTCTGACTTCAGAACCGACGACATCACGACGTCTCGAATGCTGACGACGATGTGGAGTCTTCCTCCGAGCTTTGGGTCGCGCAGCAGGCGCATGACTTGATAGAACAAGCCCTTCTGGCATTCAAGCCAGTACATCGGGGCATATGAAAACTCATCGTAGATGCCGTCGAGGTAGAAGAACACGGGCGGGCAGCGCCTGATCGCTTCCCCAAGGATGTCTTCGAGATCGTCCCACGACGGGTTGTTGAGGTAG